>NZ_SOGW01000014.1:0-48049 GCF_004403075.1 Cryobacterium sp. TMT2-10
GCGCAGCGGGGCAGCTCGGGCCCGCCGGCGGCTGGGGCGCCCCAGCTCGGGGCCGCCCGCCGGCGCGGGCCCGCCGGTTACGGCATACTCGGCGGGATGGGGACCGGGACCGCGTCTGCCGACTCGACGAGGGTGATGAACGCGCTGAGCTCGGCGACCGCGGCGGGCGTGACCGGCAGGAACTCGGTGAGCGCCGGCGAGTGCACGAGGTAAGCCGCCCATTTCGCCCGGGAGATCGCCACGTTCAGGCGGTTCTTCATGATCAGGAAGGAGAGCCCGCGGGGAACGTCTTCGGCAGAGGATGCCGCCAACGTCACGATCGCGATCGCCGCCTCCTGGCCCTGGAACTTGTCGACCGTGCCGACTCGCACCCGCGGGAACCCGGCCGCGGCCAGGGCCTCCCGCACGGTGTTCAGTTGCGCGTTGTAGGGGGTGACGACGATCACGTCCGCCTCGGTCAGCGGGTCCTCGCGGCGCCCCTCGGTGGGGTCCGTCCACCGGCGGCCGAGCCCCGGACTCACAAGCACCGAACTTTCAGGCACCGAACTCACCAGCAAGGAGCGCACCAGCGACACCACGACGGCGGCCTCCTCGGGCGACTGCACGGAGTTGCCGACATGCGTGACGGGCACGACGTGCAGGCCGGGCGCCACGCCCTCGAGCAGCCGAGTCGCGGCATCCGGATGCGAACGCAGCTCCCCCTCGTAGGACAACCTCGACACCGGTTCGGTGACGGCCGGATGCATGCGGCGGCTCTCCGCGAGGAAGTAGCCGAGTCCGGCCGGCAGCACGTCGTGGCCGGCACTGACCCAGCCGAGCGCGGACTGGTCGATCGGCTCCGGATGCGTGCCCTGGCTCACCTGCGGCAGCTGCTGCGGGTCGCCGAGGAGCAGCAGGTTGCGCGCTCCGACGCTCGCGGCGATGGTCGACGCGAGGGAGAACTGGCCGGCCTCGTCGACGACCAGGAGGTCGAGGCTCTGCCGGGGAACCCGGGCGGGGTTGCTGAAGTCCCAGGCGGTGCCGCCGACCACGAATCCCGTGGCGGCGTGGTCGAGGGCGAACATGAGTTGCCCGTCTTTCGCCAGTTCGGTGAACCGGGCCGGGGCATCCGCATCGGAATCGGAATCTGAATCCGCGGAGGAGGGCACACTGCCGGCCCTGGGCACCTTGCCGACCAGGGCCGGGTCGAGCCCGGCCTTCACGATCGCGGCGAGGAGAGTCTCGACCACGGCGTGCGATTGAGCCACCACCCCGATCTTCCAGCCGTGGCGGCGCACGAGGGTGGTGATCACATGCGCGCCCAGGTAGGACTTGCCGGTTCCGGGCGGGCCCTGCACGGCCAGGTAGGAGGAGTCGAGATCGAGCAGGCTTGCGGTCACGGCGTCGATCCGTTCGCGGCCGGCCGTCACGCCCGGAGTGACGCCAGCGGTCGCGCCTGCGGTCACACCCGAGGCCACACCGGCGGCCACACCGGCGGCCACACCGGCGGCTGCGGCGACCGGCGCCAGCAGGCCCGAGCGAGTGCGCGGCGGAACTCGCCGCAGAATGTCCACCATCGGCTCCTCGGGCCAGCCCGGTCGGGCGTCGACGATGTTCTGCGCCCACTCCTCGATCGCCGGCTTCTGCTGGCCGGCGGCCGGCGGCGCCGCCGGAGCCAGGGCGCTCGGCTTCTGAGACCACGGCTCGGTGTCCTTCGGCACGGTCTCCCGCACGAGGATGCTGTCGTCGTCGGCCACCTCGAGCACGGTCACCGTGCGGGCGGTGCGGGACCCGGGCTCGAGACGGGGGTCGAGGAAGGGGCCGGGGTATTCGTAGAGCAGGAACGGTCCGGCCTGGTCGCCGGGCTTGATGCTGCTGCCCGGCGCGAGGCGCCCCCAGAGGCGCAGTTCCCGGCGGTCGGTGCGCTGCCGGCCCTCCCGGTACCAGTCCCGTTCGACCCGGGCGCGCTCGACCCGCAGCACATCCCGGGTGTCTTCCCACGCCTCGATCGGCTGCGCGAGGCGGGCGTAGTGGCCCCACCAGAAGCTCTTCTGCTCGCGCCGGTGATAGTCGAGTGCGGCGGCGGCGAACGCGGCCGCCGTCCGGTCGGCGCTACGGTGCGGGTCGAGCGCTTCCCCGGCCACGGCGAGCAGCTCGCCGCGGAGCGGGGACGGCTCCAGCTCCCCGACGGTTTTCTCCGGGGCGACGGCGCCGACCGGGATGCCCCGCTCGGCCGCACGCGCGAGCAGCCAGTCCCGCAGGCGCAACGTCGACACGCAGTCGTACCGGTTGTAGTCGGCGATGGAGCGCAGCATCCGTTCGCCCTCGTCGACCTGGCCGAGCAGGTCGAGGTCGCGCGCCGCGGCGTATTCGGTGATCGAATCGGCCGCGTTCGTCACCTCGCCCACCCGCAGGTCGGCGCCCATGTAGAGCGGTTCGAGCTTCTTGATCGAGTAGGACCGCGACCCGACCCGCATCGCCTTCTTCACCAGCGGGAAGAGGTCGACGAGCACGTTCTGCTGCAGCAGAGCGTCGACCTCGTCTTCGCCGACGCCGTGCCGGGCGGCGATGCTCAGCAGGTGCGTGCGTTCGTAGGGGGCGTAGTGGTAGACGTGCAGGTTGGGGTAGCGGGCCCGGCGGGCGCCCAGATAGTCGAGGAAGTCGCGCAGCGCCTGGCGTTCCTCCGCCCAGGTGTGGGCCCAGAACGCGCGGAACGTGCCGTCGACCTCCACCAGGCCGAACAGGTAGTCGAGGCCCCAGCTCTCCGCGGCCCCCTCGGTGTAGAGCGGATCACCCTCGAAATCAAAGAAGATATCGCCCGCGTCGGGCGCGGGCAGCACGGCCAGCGCGGCCGGGTTGCAGAGCTCGACCGGCGGCGGCTCGTCGGCCACGGCCCGCACCTGCAGCCGGGCCTGCGTGCGGAGCCCGCCAAGTGTGCTCTCCCCGATCCCGTCGACCACGACAGCGGGCAGCCCGGCGGCGCCGGCGACCGGGTCAACGGATGCCGCGAGCTGGTCAATCGTGAAGATCCCCGCCTCAGCCAGGCGCGCGCGCTGCGAGACGCGCAAACCGGCCACGAGCAGCACATCGCGCCGCGCCTGCACCTCGGCGTCACAGGTGCCGCAGCGCCCGCAGACCGTGTACCGCGCATCGCCCCACAGGATCGGGGCCGTCTCCGCGACCCGCTCGCCGATGATGCGCAGCAGTCGTTCCCGGCGCTTGCGATACACCGGGCGGATGTCGGCGAGCCGGTGCTCGCTCACGGTTCCGTCGCCGAGCAGCAGCTGCACGGTCTCGGCCGTGCGCACCCCGATGCGGTCGAGCTGCTCGGCGTAGGCCGCCAGCTGGAGCAGCGCCGTGACCCGGGCGCTGCGGGCGAGTTTGGTGTCCTGGACGAGGTAGCTGCCGTCCGGGCGGCGCACGATGAAGTCCGCGAAGCCGATGAAGGCCACGCCGGGGGCGGTCTCGTCGAAGAAGGTGGCCTGGAAGACGGTGTCGGCGCCGGCTGCGAAGGCGCGCACGGTGTCGGCGACGACGATCTCGATGCTGGCGCGCGACATCCGTTCGGGGCGGGTGATTTCGACCACGCCCCCGGCCATTCGGTAACGCTCGAGCACTCGGGCTTCGTGCTCGTCGCCGAGCCGCGCGGTGCGCTCGAGCATGGCGTCGGCCTTCTCCGGCACGGCGGCGGCGCGGCCGAGTTTCGCGTCGAGTTTGCGCAGAAAGGCGAACTCGCACTTCGAGGCGGCAGCGAGGTCGCTCGCGCTCGTCACCACCGTCTGGGCGGGACGCGTGCCGCTCATGGTCGCACTGCTCACCGGCGTGCCCGGCACCTCGTCGCGCTCCAGCAGAAACATCGTTCCCCTCTCGGTCCACCCGTGACGAGCGTATCGGGAGGGTCTGACATCCCCGGTGAAAGCGCTCCGACGGGCAGCAGCGCGCCACCGCGGGCGGGGCCGCTTTCATCACGGGTCAGAACCCGGTCAGGAGGTGCGGCCGGTGTCACTGCTGTTGAAGTCGCTGCTGTCGAAATCGGTCGTCGCGATCTCCGCGTACGCGGGCGAGGGTTTGGGTTGCTGGAGAGCGAGAACCCGGTCGCGGAGGACTGCGATCACCTCGGTGATGTTCGGCTCGTCCCAGAGGGAATCCTCGGGAACGCTGATCAACTCACTCATCGGCCCCACGATCAGTTTCACCATGATCGGCTTCCCGGCGACATTGATCGCGGGCAGGTTCAGTGACTCGGTCGTCTGACTGATACCCAGGGCGGTGACGAGTTGGAAGAGTGCGTCTGCGATGGCGTCCGCGGTGAGGAAGGACGCCCCGCTGTAGGAGATTCGTCGCATGCAATCACTGTCTCCCCACCCCGCTGGGTATTCAACCCCCCAGGGAACAGCCCGAGGCCCGGCGGCCGCCAACAGGCGGTCGTCGGGCCCGAACAGGCGGTGCGGCGCGCTACTGCGCGTCGGACTCATCGGCCGCGTGGAACCACGGCGGGTACACGGCCACCTTGGGCTTGTGCGCCCCGGCGGCGAGGATGCCCCGCACCGCGTCGCGCACCTTGTCGTTGGCGACGCCGATCAGCGTGACCAGCTGGAACGGGAACTGCTCGCTGACGAGCAGCTCCGCCGCGCGGATCGCGCCCGATTCCTGGTCGGCGCGCAGCCGGCGCAGCAGCCGGTCCGCGCTCTCCGGCGCGGCACTGAAGCTGGTCAGCGGCCCGGCGGCGTCCGCGTCGGTGACGACGACGGCCGCCGCGGCAGGCTCGTCGGCGGTGGCGAGGTCGTCACGGAGCTTCTTGACCGTGCTGACCAGGATCACGAAATCGAAGATCTCAGCGTCGTGGGCCTGGCCCGAGAGGCGGGGGTCGGTGGCACCGGTGAGGATGCCGTCCCAGAGGTACGCGTTCGGCGACAGGAAGAACGGTACGTACGCGGCGACCCGGGTGTCGTCCGCCTCCGTGACGACCGCGGCGCGGCGTGCCGCGCGGGTGAGCACGGAGGAGAGGTCCACGGCGGGCCGGGTCTCCCAGGCGTCGCTGGCGTCGGCGAGCAGGCGCCCGCTGCCGAGGATTCCGGCGAGGTTACGGATGTGGGTGACGTGGTAGATCCGCTGCTCCCCCACGTTGTCGACGGCCGTCTTCGCCGCGCCGGAGACCCGCACCGGTGAGGCCTTGACGGTTCCGGCCGCCTTGGCCACCGGCACGGTCTTCGTGCCGCCGAGGGTCACGGTTCGCGGCGACGGCGAGCTGCGCAGCGAAGGAGCCTTAGCGGACTTGGCCCGGCTGGCGCGAACCGCGGGAACGGCCGGCACGATCTCGGGGGCTGCTTTCGGGAAGCACAGGGCACACAATCCACCCTCGAGTCCGTGGATACATTCGTCGCTCAAAACTAGTGAAAACCTTTCGTGTGCGTGGCCCCCACACTCTTCAAGTCCGATGCTCAAAGACCACGTATCAACGGTACGGTCATTTCGGCCCGGATGGTGACCGTTCGGCGCATTCTCTGCAGACCGACGGATGCGGCGAGCGCCAGCGTTCCGGTCGCCGCGACCCACACATTCAGCCCGAACACCATCAGGCAGAACGGCGCCAGCACGATCAGCAGGGTGGAGACCGAGACCGCCCAGTCGGCCGCGGCCCGATCGCCGATCCGCCGCAGGACCGGCCATTCCAGTCGGCCGAGCAGGGCCGACAGCAGGAACAGGGCCGCCACCGTCGCGGCGAAATACGCCGGTCTGGTCCACCACCACAGGGGCGTTTCCGGCGCCGGACCGCCCCACGGGGTCAGGAGCGTCAGCCCGACCAGCAGGGCGATCACCGGCACGTGCCAGAGGTAGATCGTGATCAGGCGGGCACCGATCGCCCCAACCAGCACCCGCACGGGCGCGAGCGCCGCGATCCGGTGCAGCACCGGGCGGGCGAGCGCCAGCAGCGCGAACTGGCCGACGCCCAGCACGGTCAGGGCCAGGCTCGGCGGGTTGAGGTCCTCGAGAATGTTCACCCGGGAGAGGCCCGTCTGGACCATCCCCCACAGGAGCAGGAAGCTGTCGGCTGCGAGCAGCAGCAGCGCCGCCCGGCCGCGCCGGGCGAACCATCCGTCGGCCACCCAGAAGCCCAGTTGCTGCAGGAACAGCCAGATGAAGATCATGTTGAAGATGCCGATCACCGCCAACCCGGAAGACAGTCGCCCCGCCTCGACCACGATCGCGCAGCCGAGCAGCACCAGCAGCGTCAGCACCCGGGCGCGGGCGTGCAGTTCCACCATCCCCGGCAGGAAGGCCTGGCTGAACGCGTAGGCGGCGAGGAACCAGAGCGCCGACGTCACCCCGGCGCCGATCAGCAGGACGGATGCCCGGTCCACCCCGCTCCACTGCAGCACCAGGATGCCGCTCGTGAGGGCCAGGAACAGCGGGGCCGCGGGCCGGGCCAGCCTCAGGATGCGGCCGCGGATGAATTCGGCCGGGGTCAGCCCGGCGGCGGCCGCCGCGGTCCACGCCCGATGGCCGGCGAACCCCCCCCCGATGATGAAGAAGAGCGGCATGATCTGCGCGACCCAGGTCACCGGGGGCAGCCACGGCTGGGCCGCCAGCACGTTGTCGAGCCGCAGGCNGCGCCCGGGCGGAGGGTCGCCCCCATCATGAGCAGGTGTCCGAGCACCACCGGCAGAACGCAGACGACCCGCATGAGGTCGAGCACCCGGTCGCGGGCATCCGGTGTGTCAGGCGCCATGGCCTCAGCCGCCCTCCCAAGGGAGAGGCTCCTCGAAGGGGACGGGAGCGAGCGGGATGACCACCACCGGCCGGTGCTGCCGGTGAGCCAGCCGCACGGCGACGGAACCGCTGATGAACTTCGCCAGGGTGGACCGCACATTGGACTCCCGGGTGCCCACGACGATCATGGCCGCCCCGAGGGTCTGGGCCAGATGGCCGAGGGCGCGAGCCGGGTCGCCGGCCAGCGCACGGGTCGACCAGACGACCCCGGCCCCCTCGAGGATCTCCGCCAGGTGCGCGGCCAGGCGCGGATCGAACCTCTCCTCGGTCAGCTCGGGAGTGTCAGGGTCGAACGGGAGGGAACTCATGCTGCCGTCGGCATGCTCCACCACCATGTACCGGGTCGCCTCGACGGTGGCGCAGACGAGTTCGGCCTGGAAGCGGGAGGCGAAGACGGCGGCCTCCAGCACGACGGCATCCGGCTGCCTGTGCGTCACTCCGACGATCACCCGGACCGGTTTATCTGCACTCATCGCGCCCTCCGTTGCTTTCGCTGGTGACACTAGTCAGAAACCGGCGGACCGTCACCGTTTCGAGGGCGAGGCCGGCAGGGCGGGTCGGTGCGGGTCGCTGCGGGTCGGGTCGGTGCGGGTCGGTGCGGGTCGGTGCGGGTCGGGCGATCCGGCGCCGCTGGGCGAGCTAAGTTGGAACTGTGGGGCAGTCGACGATGACCAGGAGCGAACGGTGGGAACGGGCGACGGATGCGCCCCTCCTCTGGCTCGGGTTCGCTTTCCTCTTCGCCTACGCGACCCCGATCATCGCGCCCGAGATCGGCTCGTGGTGGCGCCTGCTGCTCGAGTGGGTCGAGATCGCCACCTGGGCGGCTTTCGCCCTCGACTTCACCGTGCGGCTAAGCCTCGCCCGCGGGCGCCTGAAGTTCATCCGCACCCACCTGCTCGATCTGGTGGCCGTCGCCCTGCCGCTGTTCCGGCCGCTCCGGGCGCTGCGCGTGCTGTCGATCGTGATCCTCTCTGCCCGGCGCCTGAGCAAGAAGCTCAAGAACCGGGTGATGACGTACGCGGCCGTGACCGCGGTCTCGGTCTGGTTCATCGCCGGCCTCGCGGTCACGGATGCCGAGCGGGGCGCCCCGGGCGCCAACATCCACTCCGTCTGGGAGGGGTGGTGGTGGTCGTTCATCACGATGGCCACGGTCGGATTCGGCGACCTGTACCCCGTGACGGCCGAAGGACGACTCGTCACGGTCGGTCTGGTCGCCACCGGCATCGCCCTGATCGGCACCCTCACCGCGTTCATCGCCGCCTGGTTCGCGTCGGCGAGCCGGGAAGCCGAGGAGGAGATCAAGGCCGAACTCGACGTCAGCGAGGACAAGCTCGACGCCCTGAAGCTCGAGATCGGTGAACTGAAGACCCTGGTCGAACGTCTGCTCGAACGACCCGTGCCCCCTTCGTCACCATCGCCATCGCCTGAGGGGTAGACAGGGGGCGTGACCGCACACATGACCGCCGCCGACCTCGGCCTCGACCTGTCCGACGGGGCCGAAGACCAGCTCTTCCGCTGGTTCCTGGCCAGTGTGCTCTTCGGCCGTCCCATCCAGCAGGAGGTCGCCGCCCGCACCTATGGGGTGCTGATCTCCCACGGCCTGACCGCCCCGGAGGAGTTCGCCCGCTACGACCGGGAGGGCCTCCGGGCCCTGCTCGACGAGGGCCACTACGCGCGGCTGGACTACATCATGACCGACGAGCTGCACGAGGTGATGCGAAGCGTGGCCGCCGAGCACGGGTCGGTCGGCGGGATGGTGCGCGCGGCGGCGTCACGGGAGGAGCTCACCCGCACACTCGTCGCGTTCAAGGGCATCGGACCGACGACCGCAAAGATCTTCCTGCGGGAGCTGCCGGCGAGCGTGCTGCCGCGCTGACGGCATCCGTTCTTTGTGCCACGTACCCCGCCGAGTCTCTGGACAGGTTCAGGTTCATCTGCCTAACATGGTAATGAGCGAATGCCCTTTTCGGGGCCGGGGAACTCGCCAGCAGAATCGACGCCACGCCCCACATGCCCCACGCAATAGAAAACGACATCCTGCCGATTCCGACCTGTGTCTCCTGTTTCACCCCCATGGCCCCGGCCGGCGGTGGCTGGTGGTGCGACGGTTGCCAGGAGTTCCTCTGACCGGGTTGACGGCTCCGTCTATTTGACGGCGATCAGCTCGATCAGACGGATGTCGGGATCATTCGCCAGCAGGCTCGGCCCGTGTTCGGCGAGGGCTGCGGGGATCGCACCGCCCAGGTGAGCCTGTCGGCCCTCCTCGGTCTCGAAGGTGTCGAAGATGCCGAACGTCTTCTCGTCGACCCGGAAGGCGTACCAGGTGCGGGTCTGGGGCTCCTCGTCCACCACCGCGCGGCCCGCCTCCAAGAAGTCCCACACGTCCTGCTCCTTGCCCGGCTTCGCTTCCACCAGGGCCAGTACTCCGAACTTGAGTGCCATCGGACTCTCCTTCACTTCTTCTTGGCTTCGTCGCGTCGGGAGCTCCGGGCGGGCGGATGTCCCCCGTGCAGCGAGCGTAGAACGCCGCCCCTGCCCCGGCAAGGACTGCGAGGGACCCGCCCCTAACGAATTCGACGGAGATTCTGCGTTAAAACCGTGCGCAGGAGGCGAAACGGCTCATTTTCGGCAAAATTTCCGTCGAATTGGTTACACAGGGCGGGGGCGGGGAGGTTGGGTAGTGTGGACGGGTTCCACCCCCGGCCAGCGGCACCAATGTCCACTACCGGCACCAATTCAGAGGAGTCCCATGTCGACCACCGTTAAAGGCGTCATCGCACGATCGAAGGGCGCGCCCGTTGAGCTCGTCGACATCGTGATCCCTGACCCCGGTGCGGGCGAGGTCATCGTCGACATCGAGACCTGCGGCGTCTGCCACACCGACGTGCACTACCGCGAGGGCGGCATCAACGACGAGTTCCCGTTCCTGCTCGGGCACGAGGCCGCCGGACGCGTCAGCGTTGTCGGCGTCGGCGTGACCCACGTCGAGGTGGGCGACTTCGTGGTGCTGAACTGGCGCGCGGTCTGCGGCGACTGCCGGGCCTGCAAGCGCGCCGAGCCCTGGTACTGCTTCAACACCTTCAACGCCGACCAGAAGATGACCCTCACCGACGGCACCGAGCTCAGCCCGGCCCTCGGCCTCGGGGCATTCGCCGAGAAGACCCTCGTGCACGAGAAGCAGTGCACGAAGGTGAACCCGAAAGCAGACCCCGCCGTCGTGGGCCTGCTCGGCTGCGGCATCATGGCCGGAATCGGAGCGGCCATGAACACGGGCAACGTCAGCCATGGCGACTCGGTCGCCGTGATCGGATGCGGCGGCGTCGGCAACGCGGCGATCGTCGGGGCCCGGCTCGCCGGGGCATCCGTCATCATCGCGATCGACCGCGACGCCAAGAAGCTCGTGATCGCCCAGACCCTCGGCGCCACCCACTCCATCGACTCCTCCGACCTGGACGAGGACGGCGTGGTCGCGGCCGTGCAGGCCCTGACCGGCGGCTTCGGAGCGGATGTCGTGATCGACGCGGTCGGACGCCCCGAGACCTGGCGCCAGGCGTTCTACGCCCGCGACCTGGCCGGCACCGTCGTGCTGGTGGGGGTGCCGACGCCCGAGATGATGCTCGAGATCCCGCTGCTGGACGTGTTCGGGCGCGGCGGCTCGCTCAAGTCCTCCTGGTACGGGGACTGCCTGCCCGAGCGCGACTTCCCGATGCTGACCGACCTCTACCTGCAGGGGCGGCTGCCGCTGGACGAATTCGTCAGCGAGCGCATCGGCATCGGACACATCGAGGAGGCCTTCGCGAAGATGGCCCGCGGCGACGTGCTGCGCTCGGTCGTGGTCCTCTGATGGCCGCCCGGATCGAACACCTCGTCACCTCGGGCAGCTTCAGCCTCGACGGCGGCACCTGGGATGTCGACAACAACGTCTGGATCGTCGGCGACGACGACGAGTGCGTCGTGATCGACGCCGCCCACTCCGGTGACGCCATCCTGACGGCCATCGGCGACCGCAAGCTCGTCGGCATCCTCTGCACGCACGCGCACGACGACCACATCGGCGCCGTCGCCGACGTGCAAAAGGCGCACACCGCGCCGACCTACCTGCACCCGGACGACATGATGCTGTGGGACCGGGTCTACCCGGATGCCCCGCCGAGCCGACCGTTGGAAGACGGCCAGCTGATCGAGGTGGCCGGGATCGACCTCCAGGTGCTGCACACGCCGGGCCACTCCCCCGGCGCGGTCTGCTTCTACGCGCCCGCGCTCGGCACCGTGTTCAGCGGCGACACCCTCTTCCACGGCGGCCCCGGCGCAACCGGCCGCTCCTTCAGCGACTTCCCCACGATCATCACGTCGATCCGCAGCCGGTTGCTCACGCTGCCCGCGGAGACCGTCGTTCTCACCGGCCACGGCGAGTCCACGACGATCGGCGCCGAGGCGGCCCACCTCGACGAGTGGATCGCCCGCGGCCACTAGGCGGATGCCGCCGACGGATGCCGCGGCATCCGTCGGCCGTCACGCCCGTTTGTTGTGGCTGTATCTTGTGGCTAATTCAGGAGATCTCGCCGTCGGGCCGCAACTCGCCGCATGATTCCGCGGCCGGTGTGGCGCCGGTAGACGGTTCTCCTGAGTTAGCCACACGGCCGACGTTTGAAGGGGCGGGATCGGCGGCAGGGATCGGCGACGCGGGGCCGGCTCAGGAGGGCCGGCCCACTGTTCGGCTCACCGGCGCACGATCGAGCGCAGCAGCCGCACCACCACAGACAGGGACGCCATGTCGTCCTGGGCGAGGGCATTGACCTCCTCGAACACGCTCCGGGCCCGGCCCAGCTGTTCCGCGTTCTGTTCCTCCCAGGCGAGCAGGCGGTCCTCGGCGCTGGCGGCGTCCGTTTCGCTGAGCACGGCCCGGGTCATGTCGGCCACGGTCGTGTACAGGTCGTCGCGGAGGGCGGCGCGGGCCAGTGCCTGCCACCGGTCCTTGCGCGGCAGCACGGTGATGCGCTCGAGCAGGTTGTCCACCCTGAAGCGGTCGTACACCGTGTAGTACACCCCGGCGACATCCGTCATGGGCTCGTCCGTGTGGGCGGCGATCGTGGCCACGTCCAGCAGGGCGAAGGCCTCGAAGAGTTCCGCCCACCGGCGGCCGAGGTTCTCGGGCACGCCCCACGCCTGCGCGGTGTCCAGCAGGGACAGCACCCGCTTCAGGTCCCCGCCCTTGAGGTAGTCGTCCAGGTGCGCCCGCATCAGGTCCATCTGCGGCTTGTACTGCGCGACCACGTCGCCCACGGGCCGCGATGCGCCCTGATTGACCTGCCAGCGCACGGCACGGTCGAGCAGGCGACGGATGTCCAGGTGGATCGCCGTCCAGTGCCGGGTCGGGAACGACGACGGCAGGGCGTTCAGCTCCTCGACCAGCACGTCCAGTTCAAAGATCTCGCGCAGGGCGACGAACGCCCGGGCGATCGTGGCCTGGTTCGCCGAGGTCTCCTCCATCGCCCGGAACGCGAACGTCACCCCGCCGAGGTTGATCATGTCGTTCGCAACGACCGTGGCGATGATCTCGCGGCGGAGCGGATGCGTGTCCAGCTCGGCGTCGAAGCGCTCGGACAGCTGCCGGGGGAAGTACCGGCGCAGCGTGCGGCGGAACCACGGGTCGTCGGCCAGGTCGCTGTCCCGCAGCGCCGTGGCCAGTTCGATCTTGGCGTACGCCGCCAGCACGCTCAGCTCGGGTGAGGTCAGGCCCTGGCCCGTTTCCAGGCGCTCGCGCAGAGTCGACGTCGTCGGCAGGGCCTCCAGGTCGCGTTTGAGGTCGCCGGATGCCTCCAGCCAGTCCATCAGGCGTTCGTAGCTGGGGCTCCAGCTGGCCACCTTCGCGCGGTCGTTGAGCAGCAAGATGTTCTGGTCGACGTTGTCCTCCAGCACCAGGCGGGCGACCTCGTCGGACATGGAGGCGAGGAACTCCGACCGTTCCTCCTCGGAGAGCTTGCCCGCGGCGACCATGCGGTCGACGAAGATCTTGATGTTCACCTCGTGGTCGGAGCAGTCGACCCCGGCGGAGTTGTCGATCGCGTCGGTGTTGAGGATGACGCCCTGCAGCGCCGCCTCGATCCGGCCGAGCTGGGTCAGCCCGAGGTTGCCGCCCTCGCCGACGACCTTGACCCGCAGGTCCCTGCCGTCGACCCGGATGGCGTCGTTGGCCTTGTCGCCGACCTGCGCGGCCGTCTCCGTGCTCGCCTTGACGTAGGTGCCGATGCCGCCGTTGTAGAGCAGGTCGGCGGGGGCCGTCAGGATCGCCCGGAGCAGTTCCGGCGGGCTGAGGCGCGTGGTGCCATCGGGCAGCCCGAGCGCGGCCCGCACCTCGGCGGAGATCGGCACCACCTTGGCCTGGCGCGGGAAGACCCCGCCGCCGGCGCTGATCAGGCTGGAGTCGTAGTCCGCCCAGGAGGAACGCGGGAGGGTGAACAGGCGCCGTCGTTCCGCGAACGAGGCCGCGGCATCCGGAGTCGGGTCCAGGAAGATGTGCCGGTGGTCGAAGGCCGCAACGAGACGGATGTGCTGCGACAGGAGCATCCCGTTGCCGAACACATCGCCGGACATGTCGCCCACCCCGACGACCGTGAACTCCTCTGACTGCGTGTCCACGCCGAGTTCGCTGAAGTGCCGTTTGACGGACTCCCACGCACCGCGGGCGGTGATGCCCATGGCCTTGTGGTCGTAGCCGATCGAGCCGCCGGAGGCGAACGCGTCGCCGAGCCAGAAGCCGTACTCGGCGGCCAGCCCGTTGGCGATGTCCGAGAACGTGGCCGTTCCCTTGTCGGCGGCGACGACCAGGTAGGAATCGTCGTCGTCGTGGCGCACGACCCGGCTGGGCGGCACCAGCTGCTCGCCGTCCGCGGTCGTGACCAGGTTGTCGGTGAGGTCGAGCAGTCCCCGGATGAAGGTCTTGTAGCTTTCGATGCCCTCCGCCATCCACGCGGCCCGGTCGACGGCCGGGTCGGGCAGCTTCTTGGCGAAGAACCCGCCCTTGGCCCCGGTGGGCACGATCACGGCATTTTTGACCGTCTGCGCCTTGACCAGGCCGAGCACCTCGGTGCGGAAGTCCTCGCGCCGGTCCGACCAGCGCAGACCGCCGCGGGCCACCTTGCCGAAGCGGAGGTGCACCCCCTCCACCCGCGGGGAGTAGACCCAGATCTCGTAGCGCGGCCGGGGGAAGGGCAGCAGTTCGATCGCCGTGGGGTCGAGCTTGAGACTCAGGTACGGCTTGCCCTGGAAAAAGTTCGTGCGCAGCGTCGCTTCGATCAGGTTGATCAGGGTGCGCAGCACCCGGTCCGCGTCGAGCGTGGTGACCTGCTCCATGGCCACGGTCAGGTGCTCGCGCACCTGCGCCGCCCGGCTGGTGCGTTCCTCCTCGGCCAGATCCGGATCGAACCGGGCCTCGAACAGCGACACCAGGCCGCCGGTGACGGCGGGGTTGGCGAGCAGCGTGTCCGCGACGAACCCGTAGGAGTTGGTGTTGCCGGCCTGGCGGAGGTACTTGGCGTAGCTGCGAAGGATGACGACCCGGTGCCAGGCCATGCCCTCCCTGAGTACCAGCCGGTCGAGCCCGTCCGATTCGGTGGCTCCGCTGACGGCGGCGCCGAACGAGTCGGCCAGCAGGGCGCCCGTCTCGATCGGGTCGACGCCGGCCGGGTAGGTCAGGCCCAGGTCGTAGAGGTAGAAGTCCCGGCCGTCGGCGGTTCTGATCTCGAAGGGCACCTCGTCGAGAACCTCGATGCCGAGGTTCTGCAGGAACGGCAGGATCTGGCTCAGGCTCTTGGGCTCCATCAGGTAGAGCTTGACCCGGGCATCCTCTTCGGCGGCGCCGCGCCCAGCGGTGCTCCCATCGTCGGCGTCGGCGACGGTGTCGCCGGCGCCCGTGCCGGTCGGAAGGTAGACGTGAAGTGCGGGCCTGGCCGGCTCAGTGCCGACGGCACGCGCGGCGGCTGCCGCGGCGGCGCCCTCCTCGAATCGGCCGATGTCTTCCAGAGCCTCCTCGAGCTCGTAGTCCACCCGGTAACTGGCGGGGAAGGCCTCCGACCAGAGTTCGGCGAGGCGCTCCGCCTCATCCAGCGGGTAGCTCTCGCGCAGTTTCTCGCCGATCCCCTCGGGCCAGGACCGCACCGCCATCACCAGGCGGTGTTCCAGTGCGGCGGTGTCGACGACGCCGACCGTGTCGTTCTTCTGCAGCCGGATCCGGAAGAACAGTCGAGCCAGCGCGGACTCGGTCATCCGGGCCTCGAAGTCGACGGACTCCGCGTGGAACGTGTCCCGCAGCTCCTTCTCGATCCGGAGACGGACGGCCGTGGTGTACCGGTCGCGGGGGAAGTAGACCAGCGCGGTCATGAACCGGCCGTAGACATCCGGGCGAAGGAAGAGCCGGGTGCGGCGGCGCTCCTGCAGCCGCTGGATGGCCAGCGCGGTGGTGAACAGCGTGGGCACGTCGATCTGGAACAACTCGTCGCGGGGGTACGTTTCCAGGATTCCGAGCAGCTCCTTGCCGCTGTGCGACCCGGGCGGGAAGCCGGCCTGCTCCATCACCGCGTCGACCTTCTCGCGCAGGATCGGCACGTCCCGCACCGAACTCGTGTACGCCGTGGCGGCGAACAGGCCGATGAAGCGCTGCTCCCCCCGCACGTTGCCGTCGGCGTCGAAGCTCTTGATCCCGATGTAGTCGAAGTACGCCGGCCGGTGCACGCTCGACCGCGAGTTGGCCTTGGTGATCACCAGGGCGCTGCGTTCTCGCGCCTTGTGCCGGCCGGCATCCGTCAGGTGCTGGATCTGGTGGCCGTCTTCCATCGAGCGCAGCAAGCCGAGGCCACTGCCCTCACGGATGGTCAGCACGTCTTCGCCGTCGACGGTCTCCAGGTCGTACTCCCGGTAGCCGAGGAAGGTGAAGTTGTCGCGGTCGAGCCAGCGCAGCAGGTCCTGCGCCTGCTTGATCTCCTGGATGCCCTCGGCGTGGGCGACGTGGCCGAGGTCGTCGGCGATCTGCACGGCCTTCGTTCGCATGGCCCGCCAGTCCTCGTTCGCGGCGCGCACGTCGCCGAGCACCTTGGCGAGACCGGTGACCAGGCTGGCCCGGGCCTCGTCGTTGGCGGTCTCGATCTCGATCGCGATCCACGACTCGACCTGGCTCACGGTCTCGTCGACGTCGCCGGGCCGGGCGGCGTCACCGCCGTGCACACGGCTGACCCCGATCAGCTCGTTCGTGTGCCGGTCGCGGGTCACGACGAGGAGCGGGTGCACCTCGAGGTGGATGGCGGAGTGCTGCCGCACCAGCTCGGCGGTGACGGAGTCGACCAGGAACGGCATGTCGTCGGTGACGATGTAGACGACGCTGCGGCCGGCTTCGTTATGGACCTCGATGTTCGGGGTGCCGGGAGTACGGCTGAGGGCGACCTGCCAGTGGTGGACGGCCCGCTCGTGGAGGGTTTCCACGTTGGAGTTCTGGCGGTCTTCACCGGCCAGGTGTTCGTAGTAGTCGGAGATGAAAGCGTCGAGCGTGCTGCCTGTCGGGGCCGGGATCGCACGGGTGGACTCAGACGTCATTGAAAACAGCCTCCATCAAATATGTGATCTCCGCGTCATTGCGGATGGTCGAGCCGTGAACGCGACGCGCCGGCTGGTGTCGGCGGTCGAACGAGGAGACTCCCTGACCATCGTAGTTTTGTTCCCGGGATCCGCCCAGTCGCCCGGCGGCGGGTCCCCGATCTGCCCCGTCATGTCACCTTTCCGGTCGAGAGCGCCCGTTCCGCCGGTCACTCTCGACCGGAAAGGTCACGGTCGGCGCTCGTAGGATGGCACGCATGCGCGCGATTCTGGTAGACACCCCCGGCGGGCCCGAAACCCTCACCCTCACGACCGTGGCCGACCTGCCCATCGGGCCCCGCGACATCCGGATTCGGGTGGCCGCGGCCGGCGTCAACCGGGCGGATGTCGCCCAGCGGCTGGGCAGCTACCCCTCGCCGGCCGGGGCGCCGCAGTGGCCCGGGCTGGAGGTGTCCGGCACGGTCACCGGGACCGGCGCCGAGGCCTCACGGTTCCAGGTCGGCGACCGGGTCTGCGCCCTGCTGGCCGGCGGCGGCTACGCCACCGAGGCCGTGGTGCACGAAGACCTCGCTCTGCTCGTCCCCGACTCGACGGACCTCGTCGAGGCGGCCGCCCTGCCGGAAGCCCTGGCGACCGTGTGGTCGAACGTGTTCCTCTGCGCAGGATTGGCTGCCGGGGAGACCCTGCTCGTGCACGGCGGCGCGAGCGGCATCGGCACCACGGCGATCCAGCTCGGCGTGCTGGCCGGTGCCCGGGTGGCGGTGACGGCCGGGTCGGCCGCGAAGCTCGCGGTGTGCCGGGACCTGGGCGCGGACATCCTGATCAACTACCGCGAGCAGGATTTCCCGGCCGAGATTGCCGCGGCGACTGGGGGGCACGGCGCCGACGTGATCCTCGACATCATCGGCGGCTCCTACGCCGCCCGCAACGTGGCCGCCCTGGCCCTGAACGGGCGCATCATGGTGATCGCCAACCAGAGCGGCGAAGACGCCATCTTCAACCCGTTCCACCTGATGCAGAAACGCGGCCGGTACTGGGGCACCACCCTCCGCTCCCGCCCGTTCGAGGAGAAGGCCGCCATCATGCAGGCCGTCAGAACGGATGTCTGGCCCTGGGTCGCATCCGGCCGGTTCCGCCCGGTGATCGACAGCCGTTTCTCCTTCGACGATGCCGCCCAGGCCCACCGGCGGCTGGAAGCATCCGTTCACGTGGGCAAGATCCTGCTGGTGCCCTGACATGATGCCGACGGCCCGGAAGAACGACATCGTGCTGGTGCGGCACGGGCAAACCGAGTGGAGCATCTCCGGCCGGCACACCGGGCGCACCGACATCCCGCTGACCGATCTCGGTCGACAGCAGGCGGATGCCCTCGGCGGCATGCTGCAGGGCCGCGATTTCTCGCTGGTGCTGTCGAGCCCCCTCACACGAGCCTGGGAGACCATGCAGCGGGCCGGATATGCTGGCAAGGGCATGCCCGACGAACACATTCTCGAGTGGGATTACGGCGTCTTCGAGGGCCGCACGACCGCGGACATCCGCGAGGCGGAGCCCGACTGGTCGGTCTGGACCTCTCCCATCGTCGGCGGCGAAACCGTCGACGATGTCGGCGTGCGGGCCGACACCGCCATCGAACGCTGCCTTGGCGCCCCCGGCCCCGTCGCCGTGTTCGCCCACGGGCACTTTCTGCGAATCATGACGGCCCGCTGGATGGGTCTGCCCGCGGCCGCGGGGCGGCACCTCAGCCTCGGCACGGCGACCGTGTCCACCCTCGGCTGGGAACGCGAGACCCGGGTGCTGCAGATGTGGAACGACGCCTGCCACCTCAACTCGATGGACCCCGTGGTCTGATCGACGCCAGCGGGCAGGTCCCGGCTACACTCCGGGGCATGATGATCACCGAGCTTGCGTCTGACGAAGTCTTCGTCTTCGGATCGAATGCCACCGGGATGCACCTCGGCGGAGCGGCCGCGACGGCGCAGGAGAAGTTCGGCGCGGTCTGGGGCGAAGGCCACGGCCTGCACGGCCAGTCCTACGCGATCGACACCATGAGCGGGCTCGAGGTGATCGCGGCGGAGGTGGCGACGTTTCTGGAGTTCGCGGGGCAGCATCCGGAACTGCGGTTTCTGGTCACCGAGATCGGGTGCGGGATCGCGGGCTACACGCCCGCGCAGATCGGGCCGCTGTTTCGCGGGGCGCCCGGCAATGTGGTGCTGCCGGAGAGCTTCCGGTAGGCGCCGGGCGGGGATTGCGGGCTGCTCGGGTTCGGCCCACGGGAGTGTGCCAGACTCGATTCCGGCCGCCACCCGAGCCTGGTTCGGTTGCTGTGAACGTCTCCCACCCGATTGGACATCGAACCCGTGAAGAACTGGTCCTTCAATACCTGCGCGATCGCCGGGTTCAGCTTCAGCACCTTCTCGGTGGCGCTGGTCATCCTGAACGCGGTCACCGCGAACCGGTTCCTGACCGTGCTCTTGTCGGTCGCGGGGGTGGCCCTCCTGATCGGAGGCGCACTGTCCGTGCGCGCCCACTTCCTCTGGTCCCGCGGCGGATCGCGCTAGCCGGGGCCAGGCTGTTCTCGCGACCTGTCCCGCTTCCGGTCCAAGCGCTGATAGCTTCGGCCCATGAGACTGTCTTGGGGTGCGGCCGTTGTGGTCGCGGGAGCGCTCGTTGCATTGTCCGGCTGCTCGTCGGCCGGTCCCGGCGCCGGTGAGGCTCCCGCCTCGACTCCGGCGGCCGCCGCACCCCTGACCTGTGCCGAACTCGTTGGTGGGCCAGACGTGGATGCGGCCCTCGCGTCACCGTCGACACCCAGCGATTTTGCGAGTCTCCTGTCCTACCCCACCCCGCACGACTCCGCATCGACCGCAGCCGGAGGGATTCGCTGCGCCTGGCTGGCCGATGGGTCCCAGGGCCGCTACTCGAAAATCATCGGCGAACCCGGGGTCCCCTGGCTCGACGTCGAGGTCTTGCCCGGCGCCGCCGAGAAATGGACCTCGTACACGTTCGGCGACGGACCGGGAACAACGGCGACAACACCGTTCGCGGTGTTCGACGGAGCGCAGTCCTGTGGCGATCCCGGCTGCAAGGCCACGGCGCCCATCGGCTCCGCCTGGGTGAGCGTCATGGTGCACGATCCAGGGTTCGGCGTGGGAGACAGCCTGGTCGGATCGTCGCAGGAGGATATCTTCGCGAAGCTCAACCCGGCGGCCTCGGCCGTGTTCTCAACCATTGCGAACGCGACTCCGGCGCAGCTCGACTGGCCGGCGACGCCGGCTCGTGCGAGCGATCCTCTGGTGGAGCCCTGCTCGAGCTTCCTCAAGGCTCCGGCGCTGGCCACCGCGCTCGGAGTGGCAACCGTTGGTGAGTATGCCGACTCGGCCGCTCTGCCGTCGGACATCGTCTCGCTCGACAGCGTGGCCCTCACAGATGCGGGGTTTGTGGACTGTTTTGCGGAGGCAGGGTTCGACGCGAGGGCGAGTTTCGTTCTCGCGCTCGACAACGCAGCCATCGTGGATCGCATTGCTGCCGGGCTCGGACCGAACAGCGACGAGCACCTCGACCGGCTGATGGGTCAGACGGGAAGCGAGAAAGCCGTGTCGAATTGCGTTGCTGGTCGCCCGAATTGCGACCTCTGGTTCTCGCTCGGCGCGGACGCCATCTTTGTCTCGTCGATTTCCAGCGATTCGAAGGCCATCGCCCAGGCCATCATCGCTCAGGCGCGATAGGCGCGATAGGAGGGTCGGCGCCGTCGGCGGGACCCCGGCCCCGGCTCAGATACTGAAGTCGCCGCCCGGGGCCCGCTCCGACTCGGCGAGGCTGGCCGGGACGTTCGTCTGGTTGACGGGTTCGTCACTGTACGACGACGTGACGAGGATGGGCATGTGGTCGGAGTCGCCGATCGGCAGCGTCTCGACGTTCTCGATGGTCAGGCCGATGGAGGTCGCCAGGTCGAAGTGCCCGCGGAAGAACTTGTACCGGGTGTAGGTGCGCGTGTCACTCATGGTGAGGTCGTAGCCGGACTGGTTCACCTGGTCGCCGAGGTGGCCTTTGAAGATGGGGTAGTTGTAGTCGCCCACCATCAGGGTCGGCAGGCCGGGACCGAGGATGTTCAGCTCCTCGTGGGCCGACCGGATCTGGTTGCGGCGCAGGGAGTTCAGCGCGGTAAGCGGTGCGGCGTGGAAGGACGCGACGACGAGTTCGCGGTTCTCGGCGAGGTCCGTCAGCCGGGTGCCGATCAGCCGCTCGTGCGCGGGCGTCAGCAGCCGGTCATGCAGGGATTTCTTCAGCGCGAAGGTCTTGGTGTGTTCCGCCGTGAAGCGGTCCTTGCGGTAGTAGATCGCCAGGCCGAGCCGGTTGCGCACGGTCGAATCGGCCAGGTGCAGCAGGCCGATCTCTTCGGGCAGCTCGCGGGTGTCACATTCCTGCAGGCAGAGGACATCGGGATCGTAGCGCTCCGACAAAGCGATGAGTTCGCCGCTCGCGCGGTCCTTACGGAGGTTGTAGCTGATGACCTTCACGAAGCCAGCCTACGTTTGCGCCGGAAAAAATCCACATCGTCTAAGTGAATTCTCGGCTGACCGAACACGGGCGTATGCGAGACTCGGGGACATGATGCAGGATGCGCGCGGGGCGGTGGTCTCGGTCAGCCGGGACGACCGGCACCGGTTCAGCAAGCCGGTCGTGCCGGACATCCGTCTGATCAGCGGCGTCGGCGTCGAGGGCGACGCGCATGCCGGCGCCACGACCGCGCACCGCTACCTGGTGCGGAAGGATCCCGGCCGGGCCAACCTGACCCAGGTGCACCTGCTGCCCGCGGAACTGTTCGACGACCTGGCCGAGACCGGGTTCACCCTCGCGCCCGGCGAGCTGGGCGAGAACGTGACCACGCGCGGCCTCGACCTGCTCGGCCTCCCCCTCGGCACCCGGCTGCATCTCGGTGCCGACGCCGTCGTGCAGGTCACCGGCATGCGCAACCCGTGTTCCCTGATCAACGGGCTGCAGCGCGGCCTGATGAAGACCCTGATCGAAACGGATGACGCGGGCCGGGTGACCCGACGGGCCGGCATCATGGGCATCGTCGTCAGCGGCGGCACGGTCACCCCCGGCGACCCGATCCGGGTGGAGCTGCCGGCCGGAGACCACCTGCCTCTCGGCGTGGTCTGAGACGTCCATCGCGCCTTCTGGGCAACGACAATACGCCCTGCTATTCTCGGCCTCATCCACCCGTGAAGGAGTCCCCGATGGCCCGCAAGGTGCGCACTGATGATCAGACGATCTCCCGCCTCAGGGCGTACAACATCGTGGCCGGCTCCCTGCATCTGGTGCAGGCGATCGGGTTCGCCTATGTCCTCACTCTCCTGAGCGACCAGGTCACCTTCGCCGTCACCGCCGACTACCTGGCCGGGCCTCCCGGGGTTCCGCTGCCGCCCGAACGCGTGACCCTGTTCGACGTCAACGTCGGCATCGGCGTGGTGGCATTCCTGGCCCTGTCGGCCTTCTTCCATTTCCTGATCTCCTCGCCCTGGTTCTTCGCCCGCTACGCGACCGGACTTCGGCAGAACCACAACTACTTCCGCTGGGTCGAGTACTCCCTGAGCTCGTCGATCATGATCTGGCTGATCGCGCAGATCACCGGCATCACGGATGTCGCGGCCCTCTTCTCGATCTTCGCCGTGAACGCCGCCATGATCATGTTCGGGGCGTTGCAGGAGAAGTACGAGACGCCCGGCAACGGCAACTTCCTGCCGTTCATCTTCGGGGCGATGGTGGGCGTGGTGCCGTGGATCGTCATCCTGATCTATTTCATCGCCCCGGGGTCGACCAGCGAGGCCGAGCCGCCGGCCTTCGTGTACGGCATCATCATTTCGCTGTTCCTCTTCTTCAACACGTTCGCGGTCAACCAGGTGCTGCAGTACAAGCAGGTGGGCGGCTGGCGCGAATACCTGCGCGGCGAGCGCGCCTACATCACGCTGAGCCTGGTCGCCAAGACCGCACTGGCCTGGCAGGTCTTCTCTGGCGCGATCATCCCGGCGCTCTCCTGATCGGGCCTTCCTCCACGACGAGGACGGGTCGGGACGACCGCCGGAATCAGGTGGTGGAATCGTGGAAGGTGCTGAATCTCGGCACGACCGGTTTGATGTTCTCGTTGAGGTGGAAGACGTTCTCCGGGTCGTACTTCGCCTTGACCGTGGCCAGCCGGTCGTAGTTGACCCGGAAGGTGTCGGCGATGCGCACCTGGTCCTCCGAATCCTTGAAATGGATGTAGCGGTCGGGTTCGGAGAAGGGCCGCAGCGCGGTCCAGAAGTCACGCACCCATTTCATGTTCGCCTGGCTGTCGGCGGGGTCGTCCCACATGCACGCGATCGTCGGCGAGAACCGCGTGTGCCGGTAGGGGAACGCCGTCTCCTCCGGGCCGACGCGTTGAACGGCACCGTCGATGGGATGGATATGAACGGACGTGTCCAGGGTGGGCACCATCCGGCCGAAGTCCAGATACGCGGTGATGGCCCCGTCACTGAGCTCGGGCAGGAAGTTGGCCTTCCCGTAGACGTGCAGGCCCGAGCGCAGCCCCCCGCCGAAAACCGTGTTGGCTTCGGCGTTAGGGCATCCGCTGCACCATGGCGCCGACGACCGGGGCGACATCCAGGTAGGGCTGCCAGCGTGCCTCCCCCCCCCCGCGGGGTCCCCGATCCAGATGCCCGCGACGACGCACATCGGTTCGCCGTGCCGTTCGGAAGGCAGGTAGGACGCCGCCGGGCACAGGTGGAACCCGAGAAACGCGCTGAACTCCTTAGGGGCGCTCGCCAGGTGTTCCCGGTAGAACTCCGCCACCGTCCGGGAATCATCGATGGAGTAGAAGATCACGCCCGCGTGCACCATGTCGACCGGATGCAGCCGGTATTCAAACGATGTGACGACCCCGAAGTTGCCGCCGCCGCCCCGCGGGGCCCAGAACAGGTCCTCGTTCTCGATCGCACTGGCCGTGTGCACGGTCCCGTCGGCGATCACGACCTCCGCCGAGAGCAGATTGTCGCAACTCAAACCGTATTTGCGGGCGAGGTAGCCGATCCCGCCGCTCAGGGTCGGCCCGGCGATTCCCTCCGCGCCGTCGAGGCCCCCGGTGGTGGCCATGCCGAATGCATGAGTGGCGTGGTTGAAGCCCGCCCAGCGGGCGCCGCCCTCCGCGCGCGCCCGAGCGGTCACGGGGTTCACTCGTACCCGGTCGTAGTCGGCGAAATCGATGACGATCCCGCCGTCACAGGTGCCGAAGCCCGATGCGCTGTGGCCGCCACCGCGAATAGCGAGATCGACACCGAATTCCTGCGCAATCCTGACGGCGCCGACGACGTCGTCGACACCGGAGACGCGCACAGTGGCCGCGGGCCTCTTGTCGACCAGGTTGTTGTAGACGAGGCGGGCGATCTGGTAGTCCCTGTCCACAGGGGTGATCACCCGCCCCTGCAGGCGAGTCATCAACTGAGGAATCAAGCTATCGGGCACGACGGCCTCCTATGCGAATTCCCCACCAAAGTAACGCCGCCCCGCGGTGGCTGTCAACGAGACGCGGCTCACGGCGGGCCCTACTGACGGCCCTGAACGGGGACTACATTGGGTGCCGTCGGCCTCGGTCGAGGCCGGCATCCGTTGTCGCCGCCCTGGAGGACCCCATGAACGAGTCGAACTCGAGCCGCGCACCCTGGTCGGGGTGCACGAGACGATCAAAATGACCGCGATGAGCGAGTTCATGGGGCGGGCCTTCGGCACCGCGGCCGCCGAACTGGGCAAGCAGGGCGCCTTCCCGGCCGGTCCGCCGATCTCGATGTACCACGGCATGCCCACCGACACCGTGGACGTGACGGCGGGTTTCCCCGTGGCCCACCCGGTCACGCCGACACCCCTGGTGGTCGTCGAGACGCTGCCGGGTGGCCCGGCCATCGAGGCCATCCACACCGGCTCCTATGACACCCTCACCCAGACCTATGGCGAACTCAGCACGTGGCTCCTGGAGCAGAAGCTGGACCTGGCCCCGGACATGTGGGAGGAATGCCTGGTCGGCCCCGACACCGAGCCGGACCCCGCCAAGTGGCAGACCCGGATCGTGTTCCCGCTGCGCTGATCCCGGATGTCGCGTCCGAGTGCTTCTGCTTTCGGTGCTTTCGCCTAACGGATGCTTTCGCCTAGCGGATGCCCAGCTGGCGGACCAGCCCCGGCAGGTCCTCCGCCAGGGCGTCCCAGACGAGCTCGTAGTCGACGTCGGGGGCGGCCGCGAGGTAGTCGGCGAGGAACCGCAGCTTCTCCCAGGCCACCAGCGGATACCGATCGCGGTACGCCGTGGGCAGTGCCTGGACGGCCGTCTGAACGTCGATCACGATGGCTCGCCCCTCGAGCCGACGGGCCAGGTCGGCCGGGCCGGCCGGACGGGCCGGGTGGACGAACGACTCGCGGCCGCGACGCGTGATGAGCTCTGCGCGACGCACGAGATCACGGATGTCGGCCAGCAGGGCATCCGTTCGGTCGAAGTCGCCACCCATCATGCGTCAATCATGGCGCAGGATCCGGCGTATTCGGCGACCAGCCGTCGAGGAACTCGAGCACGTCCTGCATCAGGCGAGGTTCACTGGTCACGACCATGTGCCCCTGGCCGGGGTACACGATCGCACGGCCGTTCGGGATCAGCGCCGCCGTCTGCCGGAACAGCTCGACCGGGTAACCGCCGTCCCGGTCGCCGCCGACCACCAGGGTGGGCGCATCGATCTCGCTGAGCCGGTCGCGCAGGTTGAAGCCGTCTTCGGCGTGAATGATGGCCATCATGTCGGGCGTCGCCTTGCCCAGCATGGCCGGGCCCAGGAGCCATCCCATTCCGCCGGACAGCCACCGGGTGAACGCCGAGGTGCCGAGGGTGCGGAACATCTCGAGCCCGGCCCGGCGCGGGCGGCCCGCCGCCACCTCCTCCGCGACACGCGACTGCACCTCCTTGCCCACCGGCCCCAGCTTGTAGGCCGCGGAGACCACGATCAGTCGCTGCACCACGTCCGGGTGGTCGGCGGCCAGCTGCAGGGCGATGCTCCCGCCGGTCGAGATCCCCATCACATCGACCGGCCCCGGAAACTCCAGGCGCAGGGCGTCGGCGTAGTCCCGGGCGATTTCCTTCATCGTGGAGTTCGGGTCGAGGCCGGGGCGCGAGGTCAGCCGCAGGATTCGGTGGTTGGCCGCGAGCGGCATCAGCGTCTGGGAGACGAACATCCGCTCGAAGCCGACCGTCGGTTCATTGTTCTGGCCGGATCCAGGCAACACGACCAGAGGCGTGCCGGTGCCGAACCTCAGGTAGGGCATCCCGCCGAGCAGGGTGCCCGTTCGACGGGCTATGGCGCGCGCATCCGTGCTTATTTTCGTGCCTGTCGTGGCTGTCCTGGGGGGCATCGAAGCGACCCTTCCGTTGATAGTGCGTCGGTGGTTGATAGTGCGTCAGTGAACGTGACGGATGCCGTCGGCCGGCTCCGCGGCAACCGCTGGTGAGCGTACCCGCGCCCCGTGCCCCCCGGAAGAGTCACCCGCGCCCCGGGTGGAGGCCGACCAGGCCCAGCCACTCCAGGATCGGGTCCGGGTCGGCCGTGGCCGCGCGGAACCCGACGTAGCCGTCGGGGCGCACGATCAGCACGCCGGTTCCGGGGCGGTCGGTCAGGCGGTGCAGGTGGATGCGGGCATCCGTCGGCCCCCCGCCCTGCGGCGCCAGGCCCGGATCGGCCGCACCGGCCTGCAGCAGGATGTGCACTCCGGGGCGCGCGAGGAGGGCGTGCAGCCGCACCCGCTCCCCCGCGCAGGTGACCTCGGTGTCGGCGACCCGCGACCCGGGGCGCGGGACCCGCCCTGAACGCGGAAGCTGCTGGTTTTTCGCCGGCACTGCCGCATCGACCGAGAGCGGGCTGCCCCGGTAGTTCATCCGGAACTGGGACGGCGTGCGTCGCGCGCAGCACGAGCTGGTCGGCCGGGCGCCGCTCCCGCTCGTAGGAGTTCAGCAGCACCGGGCTCGGGCGGACCTGGCCGGCGGCGAAGGCCAGCTTCCAGCCGAGGTTGAGGGCGTCCTGGATGCCCGTGTTCATGCCCTGCCCGCCCGCCGGGGAGTGCAGGTGGGCGACGTCCCCGGCGAGGAAGAACGGCCCCCGCCGGAAATGCGTGGCCAGCCGGTGCTGCAGCCGCACCTGGGCCGACCACGCGACATCCGTGATCGTGGCGGGCAGGCCGGCCTCGTCGACCAGGGCCTGCAGCTCGGCCCGCGGGACTGCGGGTCCGGGCTGCCCGAACGGCAGCGGGGCGGGGCCGGCGGGGCGGGTGGCGAGCATGCGCCAGGGGGCGCGCTCACCGTTCGCGAACAGGAACAGCAGTCCGCGGCGTGCGGCGACGACGTGGGCGCTGCCCGGGTCGAGGGTGTCGGCGGCAGCCCCGTCACCGTCGGACCGGGACTGCAGGCCCAGGTCGGCGAGCACCACCTCCTGGGCATAGTCGCCGCCGCGCCAGGCGCCGACCCGTCCGCGCACGAGGCTCGCGGCGCCGTCGCAGCCGACGAGGTAGCGGTACGCCGCCGCCTCGATCCCCGATTCCCGGCGGATGAGCGCCAGCCGGTTCTCCAACCGGAAGCCCACCAGTTCCGCGCCGCGCTCGATCCGCACCCCGCGCTCCTCCAGCGCCTGCGCCAGCACGGCCTCGACGTCGGCCTGCCGGATCACCAGCAGGTGCGGGAAGGCGGTTCCCGGCAGGTCGAGCTGCCGGGAAGCCACGGCGACCACCCGGGAGCGCAGGTGCAGCCGAACCTCGGCTGCGGTGTCGCCGCGGGCGAGGAGGGCATCCGTCACCCCCAGCGGCCGCAGCACCTCGAGCGTGCGCGGGTGCATCAGCAGGGCCCGGGACGGCCGGAACAGGTCTTGGCGGCGTTCGATGATGCGCACGCGCGCGCCGTGGTCGTGCGCCTGCAGCGCCAGGGCCAGGCCGGTGGTGCCGGCCCCGACGACCAGCACGTCGACGATCCGGTCAGTCACCGCGGGGCCCAGTCATTGCAGGGCCCGGTCACCGCGGCGGCCCGTCACCGCAGCACCCGGTCACCGCATCGCCGGCACGGGCTGCGCGGGCAGCCATCAGGCTTCGCCGGCCGACCTCGGGGCCGGGGCGCCGGCATCCGTCGCCAGAACGGGATTGGCCAGAAAATCGTCCCGACGGATGCCCGGCAGCACCCGGTAACGGATCGAACCGGGCACGCTGCCCAGCGCCAGCACCCGCCAGAGTGTGCGCGTAGTTCTCCGCGCGTTCCGGGCCGTCCCACTCGTAGATGCCGCGGTAGACGCCGTTCGCGTCGTTGGTCAGCCACAGTTTTGACACGTAACCGGGGAATCCGACCACAGGGGCGTGCTCAGGATGCTCTCGGCGCGGAACAGGGCATGGGCAGAGTCGCTTCGGAGCACGCGCAGCCGGAACGCGACGATCAGCACCGTTGGGTGGAGGGTCGGCCCGCGATCGACGATCGTCTCGCGGTAGACGACTGCCTCGCTGCCGTCGGTGAAGGGCAGCCGGCGCCCCACCCTCTGCCGGGGCAGGTGCACGCGGCGCCGAGCCAGCAGCATCCCTGTGGCGGCGACGCTGCGGCCGACATATCTCACGGTCTGCCACGGCTCGGCCGGTGGTTTCGGCAGGCGATCGGGGTTCATAGGTGCCTCCTGGCTTCATAGGCGATAGGAAACGCGGGTGGAATTGCGGGGCTTTCCGGGGATTCGAGCCCGTTCGGTGCCAGCATAAGGAGGCGGTCTGCACCTGGGAAGACCCTCCCCCGGCCCGATAGGGCGTGACGAATGGGCGGCGGCATCCGTCTTACTAGAGTGACTTGTTCGCAGAATGAAACACCTGACCTCGCTTCCCCGAACGGACGGACCCCATGACGACCACCGACCTCCACAACGACGCCCCGACCGAATCGGCGACCGACAGCCTGCTCGCCGCGGTCATCTACAACCCGGTGAAGGTGAACCTCGACGACCTCAAGGCCGCCGTCGCGGCCGAGCAGACCGCCGCGGGCTGGCCGGAGACGCTGTGGTTCGAGACGTCGGAGGAGGACCCGGGGCAGGGCCCGGCCCGGAAGGCGATCGAGGCGAGGGCATCCGTCATCATCGTGGCGGGCGGCGACGGCACCGTGCGCGCCGTCGCGGAAGAGGTGGCCGGCACGGAGTGCGCGCTGGCCCTGCTGCCGTCGGGCACCGGCAACCTGCTCGCCCGCAACCTGAAGCTGACCCTCGACGACGCCGCGCACTCGCTGCACACCGCCTTCACCGGCAAGGACAAGGCGATCGACGTCTGCCGGATCAAGATCGAGCGGGCGGACCGGTCGGTCGACAAGCACGTCTACCTGGTGATGGCCGGGCTCGGCCTGGACGCCAAAATGCTCGCCAACACCGACGACGGCCTCAAGGCGAAGGCCGGCTGGCTGGCCTACGTGAAGGCCCTGGTCGCCGTCGGCAAGGACGACAGCGAGCTGAATTTCCGGTATCGCCTCGACGGCAAGCCCGAGCAGTCGTTGCGCGCGCACACGGTCATGATCGGCAACTGCGGGTCGCTGCCGGCCAGCATCGAACTCATCCCCGACGCGGCCCTCGACGACGGGGCCTTCGACGTGGTCGTGATGAAGCCCAAGGGCCTCGGCGGCTGGATCCAGATCCTCTCTAAGGTGCTCTGGGAGAACGGCGTACTCAGCCGCACCGCGCTCGGGCGCAAGCTGCGCACCGGCGACGTCGACGCGCTCAACTACGCCACCGGCAAGGAGCTCATCCTGCGTCTGCACCGCCCGGAAGAGATCGAACTCGACGGCGACGGGTACGGCACCGCCGTCGCGCTCAAGACCTGGGTGGAGCCCGGCAGCCTCACCGTGCGAGTGCCGAGCGACGCCGAGTAGGCCGCGGCGCGGCATCCGTCGCCCGTCTGTTCTGCTCGAACGCGCCAGGTGCGCCGCTCTGCGCGTGGCGTACTGCCAGCGAAACGGCGCAGCACGCGCGCGCCGCGGAAACAGCTGTCACCGCGGCGTGCGCAGGCCGAGCCGCACCAGGGCGATGCGCACCACCAGGAACCAGGCCGGCATCAGCAGGCCGTAGCCCAGATAGAACGAGGGAACCACCTGCCGCAGCGCCTCACCGGCGACGCCGAAGACCCCGGCGGCCACTCCCAGCCAGCCGATCCAGCGCGGCAGAGCGCTGTGCAGCATCGCCAGCGAGATGAGCAGGATGCCCGCCGCGGACAGCACACCGACGATGGCCGGGGTGTTGTTCTCTCCCAGGATCGCCTCCGCTGCCGTGGCGAAGCGCGCACGCTCGGTGTCTGAGGTTGCCTCCGAATGGCGGCCGCTCAGGTAGACCAGGGTGAGCGAGCCCCGGCTGGTGACGGGGATGGCCAGGAACGACGCCCAGGACAGGCCGCCGACCACCGCGCCGATCAGAGCCAGGCTACGATTTGTCGGCGCCAGCGCCACGAACAGGGCCACGAAGGTGAGCACCGCCAGCATGTTCGGCAGCAGCCAGAGCACCTGCTCGGCCACGTAGACCGACTTGTTCGTCGCGATGAACTCGAGCGTTTCCGCGCCGCCGTCGACCGGTGGCGGCGACACGGTGTCCAGTGTGATGGCCGCGATCAGCAACAGGATGAAGCCGACGGATGCGCCGCCCGCCACCAGATACAGGGTGCGCCACGAGTTGATGCCCTCGGCCGCCCGGGCGGAGTCGCCCACGGGCCTCACGTTGCGCTCGGTCATGCGGCACCCGCGTCACGTTCGGCACGTGCGTCACGTGCGTCACGTGCGTCACGTGCGTCACGTGCGTCACCGACGATTCGTTGCATCCCGCCAACTTCCCTGCGCTCGATGGTGCCCGCGGCCGGCGTCGGCCGGCCCGGCACTGCTCGTGACAGTGTGCGCGCGGGAGCGCCCGGGGTCAACGGGTCAGGCTGCAGGCTCGAGGATTCCCCGTCCCGGCCGTCGAACTCGCCTGAGGGGTCCCAAATCGACCTTCCGGAGGCCCGGGAAAGTCGATTTGGGACCCCTCAGCGGCTGGCGGGCGAACCGCCGGGCAGGGTGGCGGACTTGGCGACCGAGCCGATCAGTCCGGTCACGGCAGCGTTGAAGGCGGTCGCGCTGAAATCGCCCTGCAACATGAGCCAGCCCGGTTTCGGTGCACCCTGCTCGTAGAGCACGACGAGCTCCCTGGCCCAGTCGCGCTCGACGCCCCAGAGCACCGCGAAGGGGAGCAACTTCTCAGAGAGCCTAACCAGTTCGACGGTGTCGGGTGCGCCGGCGGCATCCGTCTTCACAGCCGGCGGCGCGTCGTCGGCGCTCTGCACCAGCCGCACGCGGTCTGCCTGGGCGAGCCCGAGGAAGATCTTCAGACCCTTGAGATGGTCGCGCTGTTCGGCACCCGCCTCGGTGAGCTGCGGCGTGGCCGCGGCGAAACGGTTGGCGAGGTAGATGCAGATCGCGGCGATGCCGACGAACGGAACCACCTTGCCGAGCTGGCCGGATCCCGCGCTCTGCACCACCGCACCGAAGATGACCAGGGTCGGCAGCAGCACGGCGGCCATCACGATGACGATCAGCTTGCCGCCGCGGCCGACCATCAGAGCCCGCCAGCCGCGGGCCGTAACCAGGTCCCTCGCCGCCCTGGGGCAGGAGCGCAGCTGGGCCGCCAGCGCCCGGTCGGTAACCCCGAGTTCGCGCACGCCGCCGACCGCCAGTCCGGGGAACAGCGCCTCGAGCAGCTGGCGTTCCAGGGTGTGCACGCCCTTCACGGTCAGCAGCTGCAGCGTGTAGGCGCCTCCGCCGGCACTGACCGGGAAGGCGAGGATGCGCACCTTGCCGCGCACCGCCAGGCTCACCAGCTGCGCGGCGACGGCCGTCGTCGGCCGATTCACGAGGTCGGCCGCCTCCAGCAGGTTGTAGCCCGTCGGCACCTCGTACCGGGCGATCACGGCGCCCCGGCCCGCGGCGCCGCGCTGTCCGAAGCGGCGACGGAGGTAGGCGGCCGCGACGCCGAGGAGGCTGACGGCCGACAGGATGATGATCAGGGACGTCTCGGCGTCTGCGGTCGGTTGCATGGTGCAGCTCCAATGTCTGGCGGCGCCTGAAGCCTCGACGCGGCGAAACGGCGCCGAGACGTGATGCCCCCACAACAGCCGCTCAGTACAGGCTAGTACGGGCGGTCGGGCCGTCGCGGCCCGGCAACTGCTCTGCTGACGCGGCTGAGGGGTCCCAAATCGACCTTCCGGAGCCCCGGGAAGGTCGATTTGGGACCCCTCAGGGTGGAGCTAGCGGCCGCCGCCACCGCCTCCGCCGCCACCGCCGCCGGAATGCCCGCCTCGGCGAGCTCGAGGTAAACCTTGATGCCCTTGAGGTAGTCGCGCGGTTCGGCGCCGGCCTCGGTCAGTTTCGCCCGGTCCGGTGCCAGCCAGCCGGCCGCGATGACGCAGAACGCGGCGATAAAGACTCACGGCACCACTTCGCCGTACTGCGGGGAGCCGTTGATCAGCGCCATCCCGATCAGGATGACCAGAGCGGGGACCAGCACGACGGACATGCCGATGCCGATCCAGTGGCCGCCGCGGCCGGCTGCCTTGGCCCGCCAACCGCGGGCGATGACCGACAGCTTCGCGGCGTGGAGGAACCCGCTCAGCTTGGTCGCGAGCGTGCTGTTGACGGCCCCGATCTCCCGCGTCACGCCGATCGCCCCGTGCGGGAACAGGGCTGTCAGCAGCTGGCTTTCCTGGGCGTCCACACCCTCACGGGTGAGCAGTTGCAGCGTGTAGTCCCCGCCGCCCCTCGTGACCGGGTAGTCGAGGATGCGCACCTTGCCGCGCACCGCGAGGCTCACGAGTTGCGCGGCGATGGCCGTCTTCTGCCGATTCACGAGGTCGGCCGCCTCCAGCAGGTTGTAGCCCTTGGGCACGCTGTATACTGGGCGATGATGGCGCCCCGCCCGCGCGCATCGCGCACCGCGAGCCGGCGATAGCCCCAGGCCGCACCGACGCCGAGGATGCTGACGCCCAGCACGAGGAACGCCAGCACCGTCGCGGGGTCCACCCCGCTGTCGGAATAGCCGCCGTCGGAGTACCCGTCACCGCTGTAGCCGGCCGAGGCCGGCACCTGCAGGAACGTGCCGGGCTGGAACCCGATAGCGACGGTGACGTTCTCGCGCGGACCGAGGGTGCGCTCGGACGAGGCGAACAGCTGGCCGGTGGTGCCGGGCACCGCGGCATCCGGTGTCTGGGTGATCTCGCACCGCGTGGTGTCCGCCTGAACCCCGGAGTAGCAGGCGTAATTGCCGGTAAGGAACTCGGCGATGCCGGGGTCGACGTGCACGCGCGCGGTGACGGAGCCGAAGGGCTGGTCGAACCCGGTGCCGTTGGTGTCCCAGTAGAGTTCGTCGTTCTTGGTGTCGGCGAATGCGCGCACCACGTTCTGCTGCGTGTAGGTGATCGTGTAGGTCTGCGAGCCGCGCACGAACTCGTCGGTGCCGAGCGGCACCTCGGTGATGCTGCCGCGGTCGAGGGCCTCGAAGTTCACGGGCGCACCGGTGGCGTCGGTGACGGATTCGACGGTGGTGTGCAAAGGCACCCCGTTGTAGTCGTTTGGGAGGAGCCGCACCATTCCGCGGTTCTGGTCGAAGTTCGGGAACTTCGCCACGAAGGTTTCCACGGTGCGCAGGGTGGAGTGCCCGGCGTCGTCACGGGAGAGGTAGTAGTCGGCGTCGAAGGAGGTGAACGTGAAGTCGCTGGTGTCCGCGGAGGCGGCCAGCGGCATCCCGAGTGCCAGCGCGGTGGCGACGGCGAGCGCGGCGACTACCCGAACAAATCGCCGCCCGCGTCGCCGCAACGGATGTCTGGTCGGTGCGTTCCCGTGCATGCTGCGGCTCCCCCTGGTTCAACCGGAGCCGGGAGCCTCGCCGCGGCGAAACCGCGCCGAGGCGTGCCGCCCCCGCAACATCCGTTGTCAGAAGGCTAGCGGAGGGTTCCCCCGTTTCCCGCGGTCCGGCCGCAACGCCGCCGCGTCCCGCGCCTTGCACGTTTCCCGCGGTCCGGCCGCAACGCCCCCCACGCAGCGCGCCGAGCCGTGAGTCTGGCCCCATTTGTCGGTGAAAACAGGGGCGCAACTCACGGCTCGGCGAGGTGGTGCGGACGTGTCGGGGTCAGGTCCGGGGGTCAGAGCATCAGTACCAGTTGACGGCCTGCGAGTGCGCCCAGGCGGCGCACGGCGTGCCGTAGGAGGAGGCCTTGATGTACTGCAGGCCCCAGGCGATCTGCGTGGTCGCGTTGGTGGCCCAGTCGGTTCCGGCCGAGGCCATCTTGCTGCCGGGCAGCGCCTGCGGGATGCCGGTGGCACCGCCGTTGGAGTTGACGGCGTCGTACTTCCACTCGGATTCCTTCTGCCACAACTGGCTCAGGCAGGAGAACTGGTCACTGCCCCAGCCGTACTGGCTCAAGGCCATGGCCTGGGCGGTGGCCTTCGCGCCGGCGGGGGTGTTGCCCGCCGCGAGCGACGTGACCCGGTTGGCTTCGGCTGCCGCGGCCGCGGCGACCGCGGCTGCGGCGGCGGCTCGGTCGGCCTCGGCGGCCGCAGCGGCCAGCGCCGTGGTCTCCGTCTTGGTCTTGCTGGTCAGGGACGAGATCTCGTCGAGAGGCAGAACCTCGTAGCCGGCCAGGGAGCTGGTCACCTGGGTGAGGGCGGAGGCATCCGCTTTGCCCTGCGTCGCGGAAAGGACTTGGTTGGCCTGGTCCAGGGCGACGGATGCGTTGTGCTGCGTGTGCGCCTTGGCTATGCCGTGATAGGCGTCGAGCTGTTCGGGGTGCACGCCGGTGCTCTCGGCCAGCGCGGCCGTGGCGGACACGCGGTCCTGGGCGGCGACCGCGGACTGAGTCGCGAACGTGCCGCCGACGACGAGCCCGGCGATGGCCAGCGCACTGCCGGCGAGGATCGCGATGCGGTGCGGCTTCTTGAGCGTGTGGCGGGCGCCGGTGTTGGTGTCGTTGCTGCTGGCCGTGCTGTTGCTGAACTTGTTCTGTGCTGCGAAGCGGATGATTTTTTCTTCGGGTGTTTCTGGCATGTTTGTGCGAATAACCTTCGGGTGACGCAAGCGCGAGCGCTGGTGAGCGCCGGCTCACTGAGCGTCGGGCCTGCGCTCTCGGGGTGCGGCGCAGACGAAGCGTCAAGCATGCCTCAGGTTTCTGAACGAACCCTCACTTATAGCTCGGAAAGTCATGTGTGCCAGGGGCTTGACACCGGCCTGGGCAGTCTATTCGCCGCAGGAGCTGCCCGGGGATGCGGTGGCGAACACCTGATGAGAAGGAAGATTTTCTCGGCGAGCAGGTTCCGCAGCGCTGCGAGGTCGGGCATCCGGTTCTGCTGGGATGTGCACCCCTCAAAGTCGTCGGTTCCCAGGTATTTCAGGGACTCGCCCACTCTTCGCGCCATTCCGACGCCCGCTGGCGGGTGTTGCGCCGGGACCGGGTAGGCGTCAGGCTGGGCGACAATGTGACGGGGCGGCCGAGCTGAGCTGAGCCGAACCGGGCCACTGCCACTGCCACCCACGACGAGGGAGCCCCGATGATCCAGACCGTGCAATCCGCCGACGGAACCAGCATCGCCTACGAGAAGAGTGGATCCGGCCCCGCGCTGATCCTGGTCGGCGGCGCGTTCAACACCCGACAGTCCCCCGGGCCGCTCGTGCCACCGCTCGCCGAGCACTTCACCGTCTACACCTACGACCGCCGCGGCCGCGGGTACAGCACCGACGTGGCGCCGTATGCCACCGATCGCGAGGTCGAGGATCTCGCCGCCCTGATCGACGCGGCCGGCGGGACCGCGATGCTGTACGGGCACTCGTCGGGTGCCATCCTGGGGCTGCTCGCGGCGGCGAGCGGCCTTCCGATCACTCGCCTCGCCGCATACGAGCCGCCCTTCACCGCGGAGGAGCGCGGGTCGGGGCCCCTCGATGGCTGGGGAGCAAGCGTGCAAGCCGCCTTGGATGACGGCGACCGCGCCCGGGCCGCCCAGCTCTTCATGCTGGGCACGGGTGCCGATCCGGCGATGGTCGCGGGGATGTCCGAGTCGCCCTGGTGGCCGGGCCTGCTGGCCATTGCGCACACCCTCCCATACGATCTGGCCCTGACCGGTGATGGCCTGGTTCCCGCCGGCCGCTTGGCGAGGATCCCCGTTCCCGTCCTCGTCGTCGTCGGGGGCGACAGCCCGCCGTGGGCCGCCGCAGCCGCCGGGGCGGTGGCGCGCGCGGTGCCCGGCGCCACCCAGGTCACCCTCGACGGGCAGACCCACAACGTGGATGCCGCCGCGCTGGCCCCGGTGCTGATCGACTTCTTCGGGTAGCCAGCGCCGCGTCTGCACCGCCCGATGCGATGCGCGGGGGCTGCGCCGCTACGCGGGTGGCGTGCCACGCGCGCAGCGGCGCAGCTACCGCGCGACGGCTACCGGCGCTCGAATCAGGCGTGCACGGGCGCGGCTTCCGGCAGGCCTACTCCCCCGCGGCCGCCGGGCGGCGGGTGAAGAAGGCCGCGGGGATCGCGAACAGCGAGATCACCGCTCCATAGAGGAACGCGGCCTGGATGCCCGCGGCGGTGGCGGCGACATCCGTGGCCCCGGTGGCCAGCCGCGACGCGGCGACGGATGCCATCACCGTCACGAACAGCGCCGTGCCGACCGCACCGGCGAGCTGCTGCACGGTGCCCACGACCGCGCTGCCGTGCGAATACAGCGACGGCTTCACGGCGGCGAGGCTCGCGGTGAACAGCGGGGTGAAGAGCAGGGCGAGTCCGAAGCTGAGGGTGACGTGGGCGGCGAGCACGAGCCAGGGCGAGCTGTTCGCGTTCAGCAGCGTCATGCCCCAGAACACGGCGCTGACGATGCTGGAGCCGGTGATCAGCAGCCGGGTAGGCCCGGACCGGTCGTAGAGGCGCCCGACGAACGGGGCGAGCAGCCCCATCAGGAGACCGCCCGGCAGCAGGAGCAGGCCCGCCTGCAGGGCGCTGAGGCCGAGCACGGTCTGCGTGTAGATGGGCAGCAGGATGATGGTGCCGAACAGGGCCATCATGCTGATCGCCATCGTCACGATGCCGAACGTGAACGTGCGCGAACGGAAGGTGCGCAGGTCGAGGAGGGCGGCATCCGTGCGCTGGAGTACCAGCTGGCGCAGGATGAACAGGGTGAGTGCGAGGGCGCCGCCCAGGATTGGCAGCCAGCCCTCGACCGACGCGATGCCGCCGGATGCGGTGCCCAGGTTGCTGAGGCCGTAGACGAGCCCGCCGAAGCCGAGCGCGGACAGCAGCACCGAGACCACGTCGATCGGCATCGTGCGCGGGGTGGTGACGTTCTTCATCAGGATGCCGCCCACGAACAGCGCGGTGAGGGCGATCGGCAGCACGAGGATGAACATCCAGCGCCAGTCGAGCACGCTGAGGATGGCGCCCGAGATGGTGGGGCCGATGGCCGGGGCGACCGAGATGACGATGGAGATGTTGCCCATCATGCGGCCGAGGTGGGCGGGCGCGACGAGGGTCATCACCGTGGTCAGCAGCAGCGGGAACATGATCGCCGTGCCGGTGGCCTGCACGACCCGGGCGGCCAGCAGCACCTCGAAGCCGGGCGCGACCGCGGCGATCAGGGTGCCCGTACTGAACAGCGTCATGGCCGCGATGAACACCGGCCGCGTGTTGAAGCGCTGCAGCAGGAACCCGGTGATCGGGATCACCACGGCCATCGTGAGCATGAACGCGCTGGTCAGCCACTGCGCGGCGCTGGCCGTGATCCGCAGGTCGCTCATCAGGCGCGGCAGGGCCACGCCCATGATGGTCTCGTTCAGGATCACGACGAAGGTCGAGATCAGCAGCAGGGTGATGACGAGCCGGTTACGGATGTCGGTGGCCGCGTCGGCGGCGGATGCGTCGGCCGGGTGCGCGGCGGCATCCGTGCTCGTGGTGTCGATGTTGGTGCTGGCGTTGTTGTGGCTGGCGGCGGTGGCGGTTTCAGCCATGCGAAGGTCCCGTCGGGGTCGTGCGGTCAAAACGACGTGCGGTCCAGAGGTGGTGAGGCGGTCGCTCCGGGCCGGAGCGTGGTTCATAGAGGGGGAACCCTGGCGGAGCGGGATTCATTCCGCGCCGCGTCGCGCCGGTTTTCGGGAGCCCCGGCCCGCATTCTGGGGAGCGGTCTCGGCGAGTGTCGCCGTTTGCGCCGAGAGTCGCCAACCCAGCGGCGATTCTCGGCAGAAACGGCGACTCTCGGGCGTCGGCACGGTCGCTACGCCCGGTCGGCGATCGCCCTACCCGATCCCCAGCTGAGCCAGCAGCCGCGAAAAGTCCGTGACTAGGGCATTCCAGACGATCTGATAGTCGGTGTTCGCGTAGTCGTGCGTGACGAACCGGCGAGCAGCGCATCCGTTAGGTCGACTTCGCGAGTCATCCCGTGGCCCGAGTACCTCACAGCGGAACGGCCTCGGCGACCGCCCGGTCCCGAATGGCGCCTTCGGCCCGGTCGCTCATCACATATGTGCACGCCGAGGAGACTCTCGAGGTCGAGGACGAGTCCGGCCGCATCGAGGAGGGACGCCGCGGGGTCGAAGGTGACGAGGAGATCGATGTCGCTGCCGACGGCTTCCGTGTCCCGGGCGATGCTGCCGAAGACCCGCACGTTGCCGGCGCGGCGACGGCCGGCGAGTTCGAGCACGCTGTCGCGGTTGCGACGCAATACAGCCGCCGGCCGTTCGGCGGTGGCGGCCAGGATGCGGGAGAGGGTCCCGGGCCGAGGTTGCACGCGACCGGCCTCGTAGGCGGAGAGATTCGGCTGCGGCACTCCGGCGCGCGCGGCCAGCTGGCTCTGCGAGAGTCCGGCCCGGGCGCGCGCCTCGAGAATGCGGCTTGACGTGCTCATGCCGGAACTTTAGCTCCGGGCTATAAGGGGGGCGCTCGACGCCGCGCCCATGCATAACTCCTGCAAATCGGTGAGTGTTCCCGCACGTTCAGCGTGATTTCGCGGGTGAGGAAACTGGAGGTGCAGAATCTGCAGGAATTATGCACGACTCGCGCGGGTCACCGCACCGGCGTTCGCGCTTCACCGGACTGGTGTTGAAGTACGACTGCTCGAGCAGGTGCAGAACCCGTACGTGCGCTAGTCGACGCGCAGGTCGTCCAACAGATCCGCGAGCACCGACTCTTCCTCCACCCGCAGCCGCAGTTCTTCCATCGCCCCGGAGAGCCCTCCGTCCCAGGGGGTGTCGCCAACGGCACCCGAGAACACCGATGTGGAGAGACTCGACGCGCACGCGCTGCGGTAGTCGGTCTCGCCGAAGCGCCACGGCGTCCACGGCACGCTGCGAGCAACCGTGCGCGCGATCGAAAGTCCGCCGGCGTCGAAATCTCCGTGGTAGCGCAGGCGGGCGCCGCCGTCGACGAGCTGGGTGAGCAGACGGATGACTGCAGCTCCCGGCTGTCCATTGACGCAGACGAGAGGGACAGCGCCAGCGCTTGCGCCGAACCGGTCGGCAGCCGCAGCGATGACCGCCGGGTTCTCACAGACCGACACGAGCAACGGTGCGCGGCCGATGTCGTCCACCGCCAATTGCCGGTAGGTGAGCACCGCCGGCTGACCTGCCTCACCGAGCGCCGCGAGGGCGCGGGCCGTCGGCGAGGTCAGGCCGCCCGGCAACCCGAGGGCCAGCACGGTCGAGGACAATTCGTCCACGACAACCCCACAGGACTGCCAGGCGTCCCGCCTCCACCGAGAGCCGGTCCCCGGCGACTGGCCGGTCGCTGCCGCCGCAAGCCCGACGGCGAGCGGTCCGAGCGGGGTCTTCGGGTCGAGGGCATGCGCATCGCCGAACAAGCGAGCCGCGAGAACGCCGAGCGGCACCCCCTCCACCGGCAAGGCCCGCGCGAGCACGCCGAGCTGAAGCGACATCTCGTGGGCTGCCGCGGCGGATGCCGTCGCTCGCCGCAACGCTCCCGACCTGTTCACGTTCTCCACCCACCCGGAGAGCTGGGGCCGATCGTTGGCGATCAGACGCAACGCGTCAGAGACCTCATGCCAACTCTCCCGCTCCGCCCGACGCACGTCCGGGCCCACGATGGGGCCTACGAGCGCAACGACCGCGGATGCCAGCCCAGCGGGCCACGCATCGCGCCGCAGCATCACGTCAAGCTGGTCAAGCGACACGGACGCCGACGAGCCCGACCGGACAGGTCGTCCGATGAGGCGGCCAGCCGCCATTCGTTCTGCCGTGCTCGCGCCCTGCTTCGTCACGGTTCCCTCGAGCGTGCCCTTCTGCTCCAACCGGGCACGCATCCGTTCCAACAGCCAGGCCGTCTCCGGCGAGCCGAGCAGGCGCCTGATCCTGTCTGTTCCTTCGGCAGACGGGCTCACCACAGCCCCCCGTCGGCAGCTGCAGCATCGACCGCGACCGCATCGACGACAGCCGTGCGCCGGCGACCGTCCCACCTCCACCGTTGGACATGAACCGCGTCGCTGCCGTCGAACCGGGTCAGCTGGGAAATCGCGAGTCCGGGCACTTCCGCGTAGCATCCCCACTCCCGTTCGCTCGTCATCACCACGTCGAGGTCGAACTCCGCCAACAGCCCCAGGCAACTCGCTCGCGAGTTGTCGTCGACGCCCGCGAAGGCCTCGTCGAGCATGATCAGGCGGGGAGCGTTCGGGTTCGTTGCGGTTCGGTAGTGCGATGAGGCGGCGGCGAAGAGGGGGATGCTCGCCGCGAGCACCCGCTCACCGCCGGAAGCCGGGCCGGTGGCGGACTTCCACGAGCCGCCCTGCTGGCGCTCGACGGTGAATTTGTGCCACCGGCGATAGTCGAGCGCTTCGCCGAGGTGGTCGTACCAGTTCCCGGCCTCGTCGGCGTCGCGAACCTCCCCGATGCGAGCCTGAAGGAACGCGCCCAGCGCCGCCCGGTCCTCCTTGTCCCACACATCGGCGCTGGTCGAAAGCAGCCGACGGGTCGCGATGAGTCCCGTGGGGCCGTCCGAGCGCGGTTTCCACAGCACCCGGAGGATCATGCCGGTTGTGGTGGGCCGTGAACGCAGCTCCTCGTTGAGCTGCACGATCTGCCGGTCGGCATCCCCGATCAGCTCAGACAGCTGCGCCCCGACCTCGGTGACGAGATGCGACTCGATGATGTCGCGCTCTCTCGTGCTGAGCAGGAGCAGGTGCTGCTCGATCTGGCCGCCGAGTTGCTGGGCGAGTTCAACGAGCAGCATCTCCCGGCCGCTGAAGGTGACGACGACTCGCACGCCGTCATCGTTGGGGTAATAGGCCGCCTCATGCCCGTGCCGACCCAGCGACCGCTGCAGATCGGCGAACTCGGTGAACACCTGCGATTGCAGCCGGCTGTACCGCTCGTCGGATGCGTCGAGGTCCGGCATTGCCGCGTCGATGGCGCGGGCGAACTGCACGCCCTTCGTCACCGTCCAGTCCGCTTCGCCGCCGGCGTCCGGTTCGACCACGCCAAGATCGGCCAGGGCGGCGACCTGCACCAGCCCCAGCGTGGTGGTACGCCGCAGCGCCGCGACCGCATCGACCCGAGCGGAATGAGCGCGGTCCTGATCGCCACGGATGCCGCGCAACCGCTCCAGGAGACCCGCCTGGCGCTGCCCCTCGACTCTCTCCGTGTCGACCAGACAGCGCAGTTCGGTGACGATCGCCTTCAAGCGATGTTTTACCTGGGCCACCCGATCGCGGTAGCCCTGCACGTCGGCGCCGAGCCGTCCGCGCAGCGTGGCCAGGTAGCTCCGGCTGCGGGTCAGTTCGGCGGTCGCCGCCTCCCGCTCGTCCGCCGAACGCACCCGTTCTGCAAGCGCGGCGGCGAGCCAGGTTTCGGCACGCGCGAGCTGACGAGCCACCTCTGCACGACGCTCCACCTCGCGCCACAGGTCTGCGGCCCGCTTCTCGTACTCGGTCAGGGACGCCCCGAGCCCCCGGATCATGTCGACATCCGTGGGCAGCCGCAGTGATGCGGCATCCGCCGCGAGCTCCGCAGCAGCTTCGTCGCGCGCTCGACCGGCGACAGCGTTCTGTTCTCGCGCCTCCTCGCGTTCGACCGTGCACCGCGCAACGTGATCGGCCGCTCGTGCGGCCGCCCGGTCCGCTGTCTCGAGTGCCGTCGGATGCGGCACCGAGGTCTGCTCCCGCTCGACGACCCGCGCCCGCGCTGCGAGACCCTCGAGGTCAGCCGTGAGGCCACCCTGCCTCGCGGCGATCAGGTCGAGCTCGGAGTGCGCCTCTCTCAGCCGCTGTTCGCGCGCCGCTTCCCGTGCGCTCTCCCCCACATATCGAGCCGACTCAGTCGACCAGGCGCCGCGGGCCGAACCCAAACGATAGCTGCCGGTCAGGCCCACCCAGACCGGAGCCTGGTCACCGTCCACATCGCTGTCGGCCACGGCGATGGCGCGCAGGACCGCCTCGATCGCGTCGACCGTCACCGCAGAGCCTGCCGGCGGCTCGGCGACGAGTACGGATTCAAGGGTGCGAGCGGATGCCGCGCCCTCCGACGGTCGCAGCAGCAGCTGTCCATCGAGGGGCTCGCGCAGCTCCCCACCGGGCATCACCACGGCCGTGAGCAGCCCGCTGCCCTCGAGGGCCGCCTCGAGGCCGGCCCTCGAGGCGGCGTCGAGGTCATCGCGGAAACTGACCGCGCGCCAGAGCGGAATCGAGCCCTCGGGTGCGACGGCGCGGGCCGGTGGAAGGGTCGGCTCCACCACCTGGCCCCGCTCGAGTCCGGCGATCTCGGCGCTCAACACCGTGTACTGGGCCGCGAGGGTCTTCAATTCATGTTGCGCGGCGGCGCGCTGAAGCTGCAGTTCGGACTGCACGCGCAGCGCGTCCACCCGCAGGGCGCCGATGGCGGGGTTCTCAGCCGTGCGGTGGCGCACCCAGTCTGTGAAGGCACCGAACGCGTCATCGGACACGGCGAGCTCGGTCAACCCGGCGAGTACGATCTCGACGTCGGAGATGTAGGAGTCGACGTCGATCTCGACCGCGGCATCCGCGAGCGAACGTACGTCGGTCGCCTCGGCGAGACGGGTCTCGGTTTCGGCCTCGCGTGCGGCCGCAGCCGCCGTGCGCGCCTCCGCCTGCTGCAGCGCGGCGATCAAGGCGACCACCCGCTCGAGCGCGTCGCGCAGGCGAGCGACTCGAGCGGCAGCCGCGGCACGTTCGTGCTTGAGCGCCGCCTCGAGCCCTTCAGCAGGCAGCCCGTCGAGGGCACACTGATCGTGCACGAGTCGCGCGTCCAGGGCCGCGGCCATCGCGGCGGCCCCTGCGTGGCGCAGCCGCGCCTCCGCTGCCGCGACCGCGGTGCGGTCTTCCGCGGCCTCCGCCTCGGAGGTGCCGACTGCCGCATTCGCGTGCTCCAAGCGTTGCTCGGCGGAATCCGCCCTCTCCCCGGCAGTGGCGGCCGCAGCATCCGCCCGCTCGAGGAGGACTTCGCTCTGGGCGTGCTCACTGTCCCGCAACGCCTCTTCCTCGGCATCCAGCGTGCCGCGTTCAGTGCGGAGCTCGGCGCTGGCGGATGCGACGCCGGCCAACGATTCCTGCAGCCGGTCCAGCTCCGCGGTCACCTCGAGGATGGCGCGCCCGTACTTGTCGTGCTCGGACTGTTCGCGGCGCGGACCGGCGGCCTGCCGTTTGAGCATCACCTGCGCGTACCCGCGGTAGTGATGGAGGAAACCCTGCACCGCCTTCTGCGCGGCCGCGAGCTGCTGCACCTCGTCGCGCTCCTCATCGAGCGATCGCAATCCGTCGGCCACCGACTTGATGACATCGTCACTGACCGGGGTCAGGGCGCGAGTCAACGCCTCCGACAGGGCGGCCTCGCTCGGTTTCTTGGACAGCTGCGGAGCGCGGATCTGAAGCAGCAGCTCGATCAGCTCCGCGTAGCGCCGCTCGCCGAGGCCGAACAGTTTCGAGTCCACCGCCTGCCGGTATTCGGCTTTGGTGTCGTAGACGCGCCCAGTGTCGCCCAGGGCCTGGGCGAGGCGCTCGCGACCGAGCGCGAGACGGCTCCTGTCGATCAGGTCGAGCGTCTCCCCCACGCGTTGTTGCGTGACGAAGAACCAGTGCTTGGTGATGCCCCGGCCGCGCGCAGCCTTGAGACCGGCGCCGATCGTGACGAATTGCGGCTCGCCGGCATCGTCGATGCGGCCGAATTCCAACCAGCTGTAGCCGAGCCGCTCGCTGTTCGGGTGCTCGTCGCCGAGGAGCAGGTTCCACTCCATGCGCTTCTGCCGGTCGCCATCGGGTTCAACCCGTTGCGGTGACAGGTCGCCGTCGAGCAGGAACGGCAAAGTCAGAGCCAGCACCTTGGACTTGCCCGCGCCGTTGTTGCCCCGGAGCAACAATCGGCCATCGACGAAGGGGAACTCTTCGTTGTCGTAGTAGAACAGGTCGACCAGGCCGAGGCGCTGCGGCTGCCACCGCGCGCTGGTCGGAACCGGCAGCGAAGAGGTCACGGTCTCCGGGTCGCTTTCACCGGCGCTGAGGGATGGTGCGATGTCGAGGGTCACTGCTTTCGGGCTCCGATTATTGTTGGTGCAGCCAGGGCGAATCGAGCGAGGGCGGGCAGCACGCGGATGACGTCACCGTCACGGGCCACGAGACGAAGAGCGAGGAGCCGGCCGAGAGCCGTCTCGACCAGTTCGGATGCGGCTTCCGCCGCGCCCTTGCGCCAGTACCTGGCGTAGTCGGGGGCAATGGATCGGACATGCACCACAAGGGTGTCGACACGGGACTCCGCCGCCCCGGACTGCGCCAGCAACTCAGCCAGCAGTAGGGTGACGTGGCCCTCGGTGCCCTTCTCAGGCATCCGCACGTCGCTGAAATCGTCATCGAAGTCCACCATGGCGATCCCTTCCTGACGGATCTCTGCGACCAGCCCGGTGCATTCGGTGATGCGGCGGCAGATCAGTGCGCGTTGGCTGCGCAGGTATGCGGTCTCCTCCTCGGTGAGCTCGTCGAGGTAGAGCACGGGATCGTCGAGCAGACGCCGGGTGAGGGTGTGCCGCAGGCGCAGATTGCGCAACTCAGCGGTCGGGGCCGTTCCCCGATCCCGCATGCCCGCGGTGCGTTCGCTGAAAGCCGTGGCGGCGATGGTCGACGGGCCCCGCCGGGTGACCAGCAATTGCGACAGCACCCGTCGAGACACGTCATAAAGCGCATCGCCCGCGTTGCGCACGAATTCCTCTTCATCGCCCGCGACCCGGGCGAGCACGCCCCACTCCAGGAGCAGCTGCACAGCGGCGACGAGGTCGCTGCGCTCCTCCCTGGTGCCCAGCTCGAACGCGAAACCCGCGGCGACGAGTTCGGGGGCGGCTGCGATGACCATCACCTGTTCCGCCAGGCGCCCGAGCGCGATCTGGGTGTCACTGCGTTCGAGAACGGACAAGCTGAGCATGAGGAGCACATACCTGCGGCGCGAGAACGGCATGCCGCCACGGCGGGCGGCGAACGGATGCGTCGCGTCCTCCAGCGAGGCCGGCTCGCGTTCGAGCCGCACCACCTCACTGTCGACGTGCAGCGCCCACCCGGTGTTGATCTCGAACCATTCCGTGAGGGTGCTCGCGTGTCGGCGCACGAGACGATACCGGTCCTCGTCGGTGGACCGGATGAGCGGGTGGCGCAGCAGGAGGCGCGCCGCCCTCTGCTGGTCGTCTACGGCCGAAACGCTCATGTCACCTCCGCGAGTGCAGCCGCGGCGTGCGCGCCCCGGGTGCGCTCATCGCGCTCTCCCTCGATGTCCGAAACGGGCTCTCCGGCGAAGGCTAGATCGGCGCCGTCCGCCATGAGGTCAGTGATGCGCACCAGGTGATCGGGTCCGCGGAGGGTGCCTCGCTCCGTCTCGAGCGCGACGAAGCCGGCCTCGGACATCGGTGTCAGTTCGATGCTCATGGTGCCATCGCTGGACGCGGTGTGAATCGGTCCCCCGTCCGGCGGACGGGCAACGAGTGCGTCGCCGAGGAGGGTGAGGAACAGTCCGAAGGCCGTACTGTCCAGCCCGGCGAGCGCGCTTAACTCAACCGTGCCGTCCGTCGCGAGCCTCTGGCGGGCGGCAGCGATCTGTTCGGACTGCTGTCGCACCTGGAGGGCGATCAGGGCCCGGGCAGCCGAGCGGTCGACTACCTGGTTCGGGCGTCCCTTCCGTTCATAGGTGCCGGTCTTTCGCAGTTGCGGGGAGATTTCGATCGGTGGGGCATCCGCCCAGGGAGCGCCGACGAGCGTCGCATCGTCGCTCCAGTGCTGCCAGGTTTCGGAGTCGACGGTCAAATGCCGCGCAGAGTAGAGCCCGAATGCTGCCCGCGCCAGCCGGTGCCGGTGGTCGTCGGTGGGTGCCTCCTGGAACCACTGCGCGAGCCGCAGGTAGTCGGTGGACCGGTCTGAGCGCCCGGAGCGTCGGGCATTGACCGCTCGCACAGCGTCGAGCAGCGCGGGGATCGCGGCGAGGGCCGCCATCCGCAGGAGCTTGGCCTGGCTGTCGCGACCGTTGCCCGAGAGGAACCATGATCGCAGGCCCTCCCAACGATTGGTCCAGACGGCGTAGTGGCGGGCTGCTTCGACCAACGACTGCGCATCGTCGGGGTCGGGGGCTTCGGCGGTCGCGTCCCGGTCGGCAAGGGCCCGGAGGGCACGATCAACATTCTCGCTGCCGGCTCTAACCAGTAGTTTCGCGATTTGCGGTCCGCGCACCGTGAGGTCCTGAATGAATCGTTCAAGGTACTCGACCAGTCGGGACTTGTAGGCAACGAAGGCGGCCTCGTCGGTTTCGGTCAGGTCGATGGTGCGCTGCAGCGACGCCATGAACGCGCTCGCGTTATCGGCGAGTTCGGTGAACCGCATGGTTAGCGCGGCCAGGGTTTGCTGCAGCATGCCCAGGTCGAGGGCATCGGCCTCGATGAGCGTGACGAACTGGTGGAGCGTCACCGCGATGTCTTCGAGGGCGACGCTCTGCAGGGCGCCCCGGCGCCCGAGGGTCTCCTCGAATCGCTCCAGGGCGCGCTCGGCGGCCTCGCCCGCTTGGCTGAGTTGGAAGAGGTGGCGCTTGCGATAGAAGTCCTCGACGTGAACGACTCGCCCGGTGTCGGGCGAGGCCAGGAGATTTCCCCAATCCGCCAGGGAGTCCAGGGCGGCGGTGACTGCTTCGATGGTCAGCGCGTCGCCAGGATCTGCGCCATCCGCCGCGGCGTCTCGCCGAAGCTGGCTGAGCACGTCGTCTGGCCGGAGGTGAACCTGAAAGCGCTCTTTGGCCGTCACGAATGCACCCAACACCCGGCGATAGGCGTCACTGTTCTGCGCGTTCAGGTGGCTGAACACGCTGAAGTCAGGTGCGGTCTGGCCCCGAGCGGACACCTCGCTCACCTCCCCTTCACTCGGCTTTGATCAGAACAACTCACAGTCCGTGACTCGTCACGGTGATGACCCCGAATTCATCATGCAGCATTCCTCTGACATGGGCGGTCACATAACTCTGTAGACCAGAATGGGGTATCGATTTTGGAGGGATCATCACAGACGCATCTTTCAAGCCTATTTCCATCTTTTTGAAATTCAAAAAGACGCTAATACTCTTGCTATGGATCTTTGCGCCCGTCAAGTTATTGAGACAATCTGGTGTGTTTTTCTTCTACGCCGCAGCCTTTTGGCGGCGGTCGTGGTGAGCGGCCAGCGCGGCGGCCGGTTGTAGTCCTCCATTGTGCCAATGAGGGCGACGCCGGTTCTACCAAGATTCGATGTATTCCATCACCGCGGTCCTCGCGGCGAGGTGGTTTTCGAAGTCGCGCTGGTAGTACATTTCCGTCTTCAAGTGAGAGAAAAAACTTTCCGCAACAGCGTTGTCTCAGCACACGCCGATGGCTCCCATCGACTGCGTGACCCCGTTCCCGGCGCACCATTTCTGGAACTCACCCGAGGTGTATTGGGCGGATTCAACCGGTCGTCGCAACACCGGTGCTTGCGGTCAACAGTAGCTCGTTCATCGCTTCGGCTGGCGTCTTGAATCCGAATGTCTTACGGGGGCGTTCGTTCAGGGTCTTGGCGACGCCGTCGAGATCGACGAGGGCGTAGCGGGTGAAGTCGGTGCCTTTGGGGAAGTACCGGCGCAACAGCCCGTTGGTGTTCTCGTTGCTGGGCCGCTGCCAGGGCGAGTGGGGATCGGCAAAGTAGATCGGCAGCCCGGTCTGGATGCGGAGTCTGGCGTGTTGGGCCATCTCGGCGCCCTGGTCCCAGGTCAATGACTTGCGCAGGGTCTCGGGCAGACCGGTGATGGCTCGGGCGATCGCATCACAGACGGCGTCGGCGCCGTGTCCGGCTGTCGCGGGCCCGTTCTTGACCTGTGCGCCGATCATCTTGTGCTCGTCCATCGGAGACCGGTGCAACAGCATCGTGAACCTCGTGGTGCGTTCGACCAGGGTACCGATCGCGACCCCGCCCAGTCCGACGATCAGATCCCCTTCCCAATGTCCGGGCACGACCCTGTCGTTGGCTTCCGCGGGTCGGGCGGCGATCATGACCTCCCCTGTCAGGAAGCTCTTACCGCGCTTGGCACGGGCCCGCGGCACTCGCAACGCCCGACCAGTGCGTAAGGCGGTGGTCAGCTCGCGGCGCAGCGCTCCACGACCCTCGATGTAGAGGGCCTGGTAGATCGCC
>NZ_SOGW01000060.1:0-38755 GCF_004403075.1 Cryobacterium sp. TMT2-10
CGGGCGGCGCCACCAGAGTCGCGACCGACCCGGCCGCGGCGTCCCCGCCCACCGCCGGCGCGAGCACCGCCGGCGCGAGCACCGCCGGCGCGAGCACCGCCGCGAGCTGGGCGTCCCGGGCGAACAGCGGTGCCAGGGCGCCCTCGATGTGCTGGTCGATGATGTGCGGCACGTAGGTGCTGAGGATCATCTCGAACCCCTCGTCGCCGATCTTCCAGGCCATGTCCTCCTCGCCGATGGGGGTGGTGACCGTCTCGAACAGGTCGAGGTTGAACGCCTTCTCACCCGGCTCGGGGGGCCGGGCGCTGACGATCCCCGCGGCCGCCCCATCCGAGAACAGCGACGAGGCCAAGATGGTGTCGGGGTCGTCGGAGGTGCGCAGGTGAAGCGAGCAGAGTTCGGCGCTGACGACGAGAACCACGGCGGTGGGATCGGCCTCGACGAACTGCTTCGCCGTGCGCAGCGCCGGCATCGAGGCGTAGCAGCCCATGAATCCGAGGTGGTAGCGCTGGGTGGCCGGGCTCAGCCCCAGCTCGCGTACGAGCATGTAATCGGGGCCCGGCGCGAAGAAGCCGGTGCAGGACACCGTGACAACGTGCGTCACATCGGATGCCTCGATGCCGGGACAGGCCGCGAGCGCGCGGCGCCCGGCTTCCACGAAGAGTTTGGTCGCCTCGACGATGTAGAGCTCGTTCCGCACCCGGGTGCTGGGTCGGAGCAGCCGCTGCGTCGCCGGGTCGAAGAACTGCGGGTCGGTCACCTCCGATTCCCGGGCGGGTGTGTCCAGGGTGAGTTCGTCGATGACGCTGTGCCGGGTGTCGATGCCCGACAGATTGAAGGAGACCGTCACCAGCCGTTTTCCGAGTCGGCTGAGATCCGGCTGCGACGCGAACACGTCGCGCACCTGCTCCTGGATCAATACTGTCGGCGGAACCACGGTCTGCAGCGCTCTGAGGGTGACGGACATGCCCTCAGTGTTACACGCAGGCCAGCCGCCCACACCCCCGGGACACGCGATGACGCGGACGGCACACGAGATGCTCAGCCGCCACGAAACCGATCGGCGCCGGCCTACGGCAGGCGCGAGAACAGCCGGGTGCCCGCGAACGCGACGCCCAGGCCCGCGGCGACGATCGCCGTGACACCGCCGATGTAGGCGATCAACGGGCCGGGGGTCTCGCCGAAGGCCCGGAAGTACGTGACCAGGAAGGCGGCCGCCGCCACGACGGCGAAGGGAACCAGAATCCGGAGCTGGACGCGGCCGCCCACGCCGGCCGATCCGCCGCGCGCGGCGGTCGACGCCCACGGCCCGCGGGTCAGCACGAGGCCGGCGACGCAGCCCCACACGGCCACCACCAGCAGCGCCGCGATCACGTCGCTGGGCCGGTGCCAGCCGTTGGCCAGTGTGGCCACCCCGGCGGCGATGGCGAACCCCGAACCGCCGAGTGCGGCCAGCCAGCGCGTGCGGGGGCTCGCTACCAGAAAGATGGCGAGAGCGGATGCCGCGGCCACGGTCGTGTGCCCCGACGGGAACGAGTTCCCGTCGTACCCTTCCACACCCAGGTCGGGCCGAGAGAGCAGCCCGCCCTTGAGCAGCTGGGTGGTCAGCACGGCCGCCAGCGCCGCGCCGAAGGCGACGATCAGAGTCTTGCCGTTGCGGCGCACGGCCGTGACGATGCCGGCGAGCACCAGACCCGCGACCACGGAGACCAGGGGCAGAGCATCAAGCAGCTGCTGCGCGAGCGGGGTCACGCTGCGGCGTCCGAACTCGGCGCCGTCGAAGGCGAGCTGGTCCATGGTCTGGCCGGCGAGGGTGCGCACGAAGAACAGGTAGATCCCGGTGAACACCAGGATGGCGGTGATCATTCCGGCCAGATAGCGAACGGGGCTGATCGTTGACGAGGTGCGCACATTCCACCTTCGCACGGCCCGCCTGGGGAAGCACCATCGAGCGCTCTTGACTCGGCAGGGGTCGGCGTACCGTTGAAATTTGAGAAAAGGTCATGGACTGGGCTGGTTCCAGCGAAAAGAGAAGACGAAGCGCGAGCCGGAACCGGGTGGTTTCACCGGTCTCGAAGGCGACTTCGAGGCGGAGCGGCGCCGCGCGGCCGCCGCCGCCCATGAGCCCACGCAGGCCTACGAGAACGACAGCCTGGACAAGCCCGTCTTCCCCGACTCGACCTCCGGATTGACGTACCCGTAGCCATCCATCGCGCAGGAAGCCCTTCGCTGAGCGCGAACAGAACGGGACCCTGGGCCGATTGCGGCACCGCTCAAGCGCGGTTACATTGGCAATAGTTGAGCGCCCAAGACTCAACTCTGGAAGCAAACCGCCCAAGAACCAGCCGGACCTCCGGTTCGATCCGACGATCTGACCAGACCCGGCCGATGAAAGGAATCGCTATGGCAACGTCCTATGACCCGTTCCGCGAGCTGGACCGAATGGCCTCCGCTCTGATCGACAACCGGGGCCCGCGCGTGATGCCGATGGACCTCTTCCGGGAAGGTGACCACTACGTGCTCAGCGCCGACATGCCCGGGATCGATCCGGGTTCGGTTGACATCGACGTCGACGGCCAGCTGCTCACGATCCGTGGGGAGCGCACCATGGCGAACCACGAAAACGTGAAGTGGATCACCCGGGAGCGCCTGGCCGGTTCGTTCCTGCGTCAGTTGAACCTGGGCCAGGGCATCGATGTCGAGAACATCAGCGCCACGTACAACAACGGCGTGCTGACCGTCACGATCCCCGTTCACGAGGCGGCCAAGCCCCGCAAGATCGAGGTGCAGAGTTCGGGCGAGCCGACGATGCAGGTGACGGAGTCCGCGAAAGCGGGCACGAAGAAGGCGAAGGCCTGACGAACGAAACGGGTGGGCCCGGAGCATTGCGCTCCGGGCCCTTCGTTGTGTTTTCGCGGTGTACACCGCATGTTCACCCGATGCTGATGCACTATTCGGAGTAGAGTCAGCGGACTCACCGAAGAGTTAACAGCACCAACGAATGGATATTCAGTGAACATTCGAACGGCCGAATACCCCAGGCCGGATCATTTCCTGCTTCACCTCAGCGACACCCACCTGCTCGCCGACGGCGGGCGCCTCTACGGCCGGGTCGACAGCACCGCCCACCTGGCCCGGCTGTTCGCCGACGTCGAAGCATCCTCGGGCCGCCCGGATGCCATCATCATCACCGGTGATCTGGCCGACAAGGGCGAACCGGATGCGTACGCAACCCTGCGCGGCATCGTCGAGCCGGCCGCCGCCCGGCTCGGAGCGCGGGTGTTCTGGGTGATGGGCAATCACGACGACCGGGCGGCCTTCCGCACCACGCTGCTGGACGAGGCGCCGAACACGGACCCGATCGACCACGTCGACTACATCGGCGGCCTGCGCATCATCACGCTCGACACCTCCGTACCCGGCCACCACTACGGCGCCGTGACCGACGCCCAGCTCGACTGGCTGGCCCGGGAGCTTCGCACCCCCGCCCCGGACGGCACAATCCTGGCCATGCATCACCCGCCCGTGCCGAGCGTGCTCGACCTGGCCGTCTCGGTCGAACTCCAGGACCAGTCCGCGCTGGCGCGGGTGCTGCGCGGAACGGATGTGCGCAGCATCCTGGCCGGCCACCTGCACTACTCCTCAACGGCCATGTTCGCGGGCATTCCGGTCTCCGTGGCCTCGGCCACCTGTTACACCCAGGACCTGAACGTTCCGGTCGGCGGCACCCGCGGCCGCGACGGCGCCCGCACCTTCAACCTCGTGCACGTCTACGCAGACACGGTGCTGCACTCGGTGGTGCCGCTCGGCGACTACCCGGCGCTCGACTACATCGAAGCGGCGGAGAGCGCCCGGCGCCTGGCGGGCGACGGCATCCGGATCATGCCCGCGGGTACTCTGCCAGCGTTCCGTGAACCCCCAATGACCACACCGATCCGGGTTCTGCGCTAACTGACAGCGGGCTAACTGACAGCGGGCTAACCGACAGCGCGCCGACCGACAGCGCGCCGACCGACAACTCGCCGCCCGCCGGCACGGTCGGCGCCTGCCCGGCGTCGGCCTGGAACTCGCGTTCCCAGGGGGCGACGATCGGGAAGTACCGTTCGAGGAATTCGGTCACGGCCGCACGGCGCACATCGTCGGAGATCTCGGGGAAGCTGCCGTCGTTGAGGCAGAACATGTCCTGGTCGCGGCGTTTGCGCAGCTTGTTCATCTGGCGCAGGGCCAGTTTGAGGGTGGTCTCCACGTAGAGCGAGCGCACCTGGGTCTGCTCGACCGCGCGCCCCGTCATCAGTGCATAGAAGTGGTAAAGCGAGTTCGTGACCGAGATATCCGTCGCGGAGCGGAACCGGCTGGCCGCGGTGCGGGCGAAGTCCTCGGGGAACTCGGCCTCGAGCTCGGCCATCACGCTCTTCCGCAGCGGTGCCGGCGTGTGCTCGAGGTGCCGGGTGGTGACCTTGCCGAACCGTTCGCGCAGCAGCGCCCGGTTGACCCGGGCCGCGTTCTCGAACCCGCTTCGGCTGGGGTCGTTCTCGCCCAGGCCGATCCGGGTGGAGGCCTCCACGAATTTGGTGATGCCGCCCGGGGAGAAGAACAGCTCCGGTCCGACCGGGCGGCCGAAGAACATGTCGTCGTTGGAATAGATGAAGTGCTCCGCCAGCCCGGGGATGTGGTGCAGCTGGCTCTCCACGGCGTGCGAATTGTGGGTCGGCAGTGCGCTGGTGTCGGGGAAGAAGTCCTCGCTGCGCATGATCGTGACGCGCGGGTGCTCGGCGAGCCACTCGGGGGCCGGCGAATCCGTCGCGATGAAGATGCGCCGCACCCAGGGCGCGAACATGTACACGCTGCGGAGCGCGTACTTCAGCTCGTCGATTTGGCGGAAGCGGGCCTCAGACTCGTCGCCCGAGCCCACGACGTAGGCCTGCATGCGCTTGGCCCGTTCCCGCTGGAAGTCGCTGGATGAGCCGTCGACCCAGGAGAAGACCATGTCGATGTCGAAGCTGACGTCGCTGGCCAGGTCGTCGAACATGTGCTGCAGGGTGCGCCAGGTGCGCCCGAAGAGTTCGATCGTGGTCTCGCGTACCTCGGCGCGCGGCATCCGGGTGCGCATCAGCGAGTTCTCGACCGGGGCGACGATCTCGTCCTCACCGAAGTACCAGAGTTCGAGCTGAAAGGCCGTCTCGGCGCCGTACCGCAGGCGGCCGATCGGTTCGATCCGCGGGCGGTAGACCCGGAACACGGATGATGCGCGCAGCGTGGACAGGGCGCCGTCGGCCAGCAGCAACGGCTGGGTCAGGCTGCCGTCCAGCGGCAGGGCGTAGAAGGGCTCCTTCGCGAACGCTGCGATCAGGATGCGGGTGAGCTGCTTGCGGCGCTTGCGGTCGACCGCGATCACGGGCCGGTCATGGTCGCCGCGCACGAGCAGGAAGTCGATGCCGGCGGCGTCGAGCACGTCGGCGACGGCGAGCAGGTCCTTGACCCGGGACTCGCGCGGCGTGAAGTGTCCGTTGATCAGATTGATCTCACCCTTGCGCACGACGACGTCTTCCCGGTCGAAGCGGCGGGTGCGGGGGTCAGGGGTCAGCAGAACGAGCTCAGGCTCGTGGCTGATCGACAGTTCGGGGCTGGCCGACGTGGTGGCCGGGTCGAGCGGGGCATGCCGGTCGTCTTCTGGGCGATCGAAACTAGACATGGTCCTCCTCGAGAATTGGGAACACTGATTCTCAAGGCAACCGCGTGCAATGCCAGGGAGAGTGCGTCCGTTGGTACCGGACAGCCACGAACCCCTTCGAGTCAGGGAGCGAAGCAGCCGGTGGAACGCGGTGGCGCCTCCCCTAGTGTACGTCGCCGCCCTGACGCCGGGTGCGTGGTCGCTCTGGTGTCGCTACGGGGCGCCGATCCCGAACAACCCGATAATCAGAGCCATCAGCAGCAGGGTGACCAGTTCGTGCGCGATGTTGAGCACGGTGAGGCCCGCCGGGCGGCGATCGAATGCGTCGTGCGTGATCATGCGGGCCGCCGTGAAGCCGGCCCAGAGGATGAGCGCCGTCAGCAGTGCGTTGGCGAGGAAAGAGCCGCCGTAGAACGCCTGCACGATCGCCGCGGCGCCGGCCAGCACCCAGGCCGTGAGGAAGCTGACGACCACGGTGACGACGAGCGGGGCCGCCGAACCCGGGCGCACGCTCTCCTCGTCGTGGCCGACGGCCTTCATCCAGTAGGTGCCGAACACCCGGCGCGAATACCAGATCGCCCCGACTGCCATGCTCGACGCGGTGGCGAGGAGGACGGCCCAGATGTTTGTTTCGGGAACCATGTCGGAATCCTTTGGGAGTGGGCTTCGCCGGTTCAGGCGGAGCGGTTGGGTAATTGGGGATCGCGCGGTTCGGGGTTGTCGGCCAGATAGGCCGCGAGCACCCGGGCGTGGTTGACGACCGGGTCGCGGGCGCCGTAGACGAGGGTCGTCTCGGTGTGCGCGGCCGTGTTCCGGGCGAGGAGTGCCCTGAGCTCGGCCACGGCTTGCCGGGTCTGCGGCGCTGCCCCCAGTTCGGCGGTGTAGCGCTCCGCGAACTCGGCCAGCCGAGCGGGGTCGTGGTTCCACCAGGTGCGCAGATCGGGACTGGGGGCGACGTCCTTGAGCCAGAGATCGAGCCGGGCGTGCTCCTTCGAGACCCCGCGCGGCCACAGCCGGTCCACGAGCACGCGCACGCCGTCGGACTCCGCCGGCTCGTCGTAGACCCGCTTGATCAGGATGCCCATGCGGCCAGTCTCGTCTCGGTCGGGTACTTTCTCTAGTCCGCGTCTGCGGTCTGCGTTGCGGTCTGCGTTGCGGTCTGCGTTGCGACGGTCGGCAGGTCGGCCGGGTCGGTAACCGGCAGGCTGCAGACGAAATCGCGGCAGAGGTACGCCGTGGGCCGCTGGTCGCGCACGGTGCGGTCCCGGAACAGCTCGAAACCCGCGGCCGCGAATGCCTCGGCCTGGCCGTGGGTGACGGATGCGACGAGTCCGGCGACGCGACGGCGCACCGCGTCGAGCAGCTCACCGGACGTGCCCGGCCGGGCGTCCTCGTCCGGCACCACGACCACCAGTTGCTCGGCCGGACCGGCCAGCTCGGCCAGGAGACGGAGGGCCGCGCCGAACGCGAGCGGCCGCTCCCGGACGCGGTCGGCCAGCAGCGCCATCGCCGCCACGGCGGCCGTGCGATACCGGTCCTCGGCGGTCAGCAGGAACAGCAGGTGCGCCGCCTCGGCGGTCGCCGTGATCCCCGACGGGTAGGCGCCCTCCGACGGGTCGACCTCCAGGGCGAGGCCCTGGCCGGCCAGGATCGGGTCCGGGCCGTCCGGCGCTCGAAACGGCGTCCGGGCCGGGGCATTCCCGGCCGTGTGTGCGGTGTCGGCGGTGTTGGCGGTGTTGGCGGTGTTGGCGGTGTCGTCGGTGGTGTCAGTGGTGTCAGTGGTGTCAGTGGTGTCAGTGGTGTCGGCGGTTTCGGGTGTTTCGGCTGTGTCGGTGGTGGTCGATAGCGTGGCGTCGATCAGTCGGCGCGCTGCCGTGGCGTATCGCACCTCACCCGTCGCGAGAGCCAGCTCGAGGAGGCCCGATGCCAGCATCCCGAAGTCCTCCAGTGTGGGCTGGGCGGTCGACGTGCGCCCGGCGATCGACGCCCGCACGAGACTCCCGTCCCGGCGGAGGTGGTGCTCGAGCAGGTAGTCCGCCGCCCGGGCCGCGGCCGCCGTGAAGGTGGGCTGGTCGAAGGCGAAGCCGGCCCGGGCCAGCGCGGCGATGCCGAGGCCGTTCCAGCCGGTGAGCACCTTCTCGTCGAGTGCGGGCGGGGTTTCCTGCCGGCGGTCGTCTTCGTCGAGAGCGTAGTAACCGCCCTCGACGCGGCGCCCTCCGACGGTGCTTTCGGAGTCCTGCGCGCTGGCGAATCCGCCTCCGGGCAGGCCGAGCACGGTGATCAGGAAGCGTGCAACGCCCCCGGCGACGGAGCGCGCCCACTGCTCGCCGGTGAGCTGCCAGGCCCGGGTGTAGAGGTCCAGCAGTTGCGCGTTGTCGTAGAGCATGCGCTCATAGTGCGGATCACTCCAGTCGCGGTTGACGGCATACCGAAAGAAGCCGCCCTCGACTGAATCACGCAGCGGCGACGCCCCCATCCGCTTGAGGGTGCGCAGCGCGAGCGCCCGCCCGGACTCCTGCCCGGGTTCTTGCCGGGGTTCTTGCCGGGGCTCCGTGGCGCGACCGAGCAGGAAACCGAGAACCGGCGCGACCGGGAACTTCGGCGCGCCGCCGAAACCGCCGAAACGCGGGTCTTCCTGCGCCGCGACCTCGCCCGCCACCCGGTCGAGGTCGTCGTCGCCCGGCAGCTGCCCCGCGGGGATCTGCTGCGCGGCGGCGGCGAGCGCGTCGGCCACCAGCGACGCGCTCTCGGTGACCTCCGCGCGGCGGGTGGTCCAGGCATCCGTCACCGCCTCGAGCACCTGCCGGAACGACGGATGCCCCGGCAGCGGCAACGGGGGAAAATACGTGCCGGCGTAGAACGCCTGCCCCTCCGGGGTGACGAAGACGTTGAGCGGCCAGCCCAGCCCGCCCACGAACGCGCTGGCCGCGGCGAGGTAACTGGCGTCGACCTCCGGGTGTTCCTCCCGGTCGACCTTGATGCTCACGAAGTGCGCGTTGAGGTAGTCGGCGAGGTCCGGGTCGCTGAAACTCTCCCGGGCCATCACGTGGCACCAGTGGCAGGTCGAATAGCCGATCGAGACGAGCACGGGCACGTCGCGCAGGCGCGCCTCCACGAATGCCTCCGCCCCCCAGCCGTGCCAGTCGACGGGATTGTCGGCGTGCGAACGCAGGTAGGGGCTGATCGCGGCGGCGAGGAGGTTGGGCATGCCTCCATTGTGCCCGCCGCCCCCCGTGTGCGCCCGTAGCCGCCGGCCCGGCGGCGCAGCGCGCAGCGGGTACGCCCGGCTTGGTGCGCGTTCGCGCGGCCTAGTGCGGGTTCGCTCGGGTTCGCGCGGCCTAGCCTTGCCCGGTGAGTTCGCGGGCGACGAACTCCTGGCGGCGGCGCTGCACGCGCATCCAGATGAAGAAACCGGTGATGGTGAACGCCCCGTAGAAGAGGTAGAGCACGGCGGAGGCGTAGTACCCCGCGCTGAGCAGAAGCGGCACCCCGACGATGTCAACGGCCACCCAGATCAGCCAAAACTCGGTCCAGCCCTTCGCCATGCCGTAGGTCGCGAGCAGGGATCCGGTGAAGATCCAGGCGTCGGCCCAGACCGGTTCGAACGAGCCGAGCGCGCGGAAGATCGGCGTCAGGATCAGGGTGCCGGCGACCAGGCTCAGGCCGAGCAGGATGCGCGTGCGGTTGCCGGCCCAGTGCGGCGCGACCGCGACGTGCGTCGCGGAGTGGCGGCTGCGCGACCACTGCACCCAGCCGAAGATGGACACGACGATGAACATGATCTGCCGTCCGGCCTGGCCGAGCAGGTTGACCGGGTTCGGCGTGCCGAAGACGGCGCCGAGGAAGACCGTGAACAGGAGGGCATTGCCGAGGATGCCGACCGGCCACGCCCACACCTTGCGGCGCATGCCCCCGACCGCGCTCAGGATTCCGAACGCGTTGCCGATGACCTCACGCCAGAGAATGGTCTGGGTTCCGATCTGCAGCTGGGCGTCGAAGAGCCACTCAATCGGATTCATCCGTCATCTTCTTTCCGTTAACCACCCAAACCTATGCCCCCACCGCCCGCAGCCGAGCCCGCTCGTCCACTCCCGAGCCCCGACTGCTGCTGCCGAGCCCGCTCCCACCCCGCAGGTCTCGAACCAATTCGACGGAGATATTGCTCTAAAACCGCGGATCCGGGCCGTTTCGGGCCGTTTCGGGCAAAATCTCCGTCGAATTCGTTAGGGGCGCGTGGGCGCGTGGGCACGGCGGGGGGGGGACGGAGGCGCGGGGGCTAGTTGACGTCGTTGGGGTGCGCGCTCACGCGGCCGGCGCGCTCGAGGGACGNGCTGAGCTCGAAGTCGAAGACGTCAAAGTTTTCGGCCATGCGCCCGCGGTTGCTGGACTTGGGGAAGACGATGTTGCCGGTCTGCAGGTGCCAGCGGATGACGACCTGAGCAGGCGTCTTGCCGTGCGCTTCGGCCGCGACGGCCACCACGGGCTCCTCGAAGAGCGGGTATTTGCCCTGGCCGAGCGGCCCCCAGGCCTCGATCCGGATGCCGTGCGCCCGGGCGAACGCGGTCACCTCCCGCTGCTGGTGGGCCGGGTGCAGCTCGATCTGGTTGACCGCGGGTACGACCCCCGTTTCCGAGATGACACGATCGAGCTGGGGCTCGAGGAAGTTCGACACCCCGATCGAGCGGGCCCGGCCGGACTCGCGGATCTGCTCGAGCGCCTTCCAGCTCTCGACGTAGCGGTCGTTGGCGGGCGCCGGCCAGTGGATCAGATAGAGGTCGACGTAGTCGAGCCCGAGCTTCTCGAGGCTCTCGTCGAACGCCTCGAACGCCGACTCGGTGCCCTGGCGGTCGTTCCACAGCTTGGTGGTCACGAACAGTTCGGAGCGGTCGATGGCGGATGTCGCGAGCGCGGCTCCGACCCCCACCTCATTGCCGTAGATGGCGGCGGTGTCGATGTGCCGGTAGCCCACCTGCAGAGCGTCACCGACGATGCGGGCGGTCTCATCGGGGTCGACCTTGAACACGCCGAAGCCGAGCTGCGGGATGGTCTGGCCGTCGTTGAGGGTCAGTGTGGGCACGGAAATGGTCATCGGCCCACCCTAGGTCGCGGCCACGGCGGCAAGCTGAACGGCAGGCAACGGCCGGGTTACGAGACCGGGTCAAGCGCGCGCGTCGGCCCAGTCCCGGCCCAGCCGCAGGTGGCACAACTCGGGACCCACGAACGGGCGCAGCTCGATCTGGTCCGGGTCGCGGCCCAGATCGCGGGCAACGCCGCGCACCAGGCCCAGGTGAACGGAACAGATGACCTCGGTGTTCCGCCGCGCGTCGTCCCGGAACGGGCAGGCGTGCAGCGCGATGACCGGGGCGGCGGGAGCAGTGGCGGCGGGAGTGGGAGCGGCAGCGTCGGGAGCGGCAGCGTCGGGAGCGGCAGCGTCGGGACCCGACGCCGCGGCATCCGTCGCCTCGTCGGGGTCGAAGCCGAGCCGGTCGAGGATGCGCAGCAGCGGCCGGACGCCCTCGTCGGCGGTCCCCCGCAGCTCGTCGGCGTAGGCCGAGGACCAGCGTTCACCGGCGCGGGTCGCCCGGGCGCGCCCGCGGTCGTCATCCTCGGCGAGTGCACCGGCGAGCACCCGGCTCATGTCGTGCTGGGCGCCGTCTTCGCGCGTGGCCGGTCCGGCCGTGAAGAGGATGCGAGGCCGCCCCCTGGTGCCCGCGCGGTCGACGGCACGGCGGATCAGGCCGGCGTTCTCGAGCTGGTCGAGGTGGAACCGGGCCGTCGTCACGTGCAGCCCGACGCGCCCCGCGACCGCGGCCGCGTCGAGGGGAGAGGCTGAGTCCATCAGGAGGTCGAGCACCTGACGGCGGGCGTCGGACGCGAGGGCGGCGTGTCGGTCCCCGTTCCCTTCCTCAGTGTTCATTCTTTGATGCTAACATCGTGCGGTTTAAGCGCCACCCCGAGTCAAGACAGAGGCAAGACAGAGACGCGACGGAGGCGAGACGAAGGCGCGACAGACCTCAGGCGGAGGTCATACGATGGAAGGCTCATGATCCCCGTCACTATCACCTTCCCGCCCGAGCTTCCGGTCAGCCAACGACGGGACGACATCGCGCGCGCCATCCGCGACAACCAGGTGGTCATCGTCGCCGGCGCGACGGGCTCCGGCAAGACCACCCAGCTGCCGAAGATCTGCCTGGAGCTGGGCCGGGAGAACATCGGGCACACCCAGCCGCGCCGCCTCGCCGCGCGCACGATCGCCGAGCGCATCGCCGAGGAGCTCGGTCAGGAGGTCGGCCAGACAATCGGTTACCAGGTGCGATTCACCGACCAGGTCGGCCCCGACACCCGGATCAAGCTGATGACCGACGGCATCCTGTTGAACGAGATGCACCGCGACCGGATGCTGCGCAAGTACGACACGATCATCATCGACGAGGCGCACGAGCGCAGCCTCAACATCGACTTCCTGCTCGGCTACCTGCGGCAGCTGCTGCCGCAGCGCCCCGACCTCAAGCTGATCATCACCTCGGCCACGATCGACCCACAGAGCTTCGCGGAGCATTTCGCGGCGCCCGACGGCACGCCGGCCCCGATCATCGAGGTCTCCGGTCGCACCTTCCCGGTCGAACTCCGGTACCGCCCGCTCGTCGCCGAGGTCATGGACACGGACGACGACGAGACGACGGATGCCGCGCCCGGCGTCGACCGCGACTACATCGAGGGCATCTCGGCCGCGCTCGACGAGCTCGAGCGGGAGTCCAACGGGGACGTGCTCGTCTTCCTCAGCGGTGAGACCGAGATCCGTGACGCGGCGGACGCCCTGCAGGGCAAGTACGCCTCCTCGGGGCGCACCAGCCCCACCGAAATCCTGCCGCTCTACGGCCGGCTCTCCTCCGCCGACCAGCACCGGGTCTTCCAGCCGTCGACCGTGGCCGGAGTGCGGCGCCGGATCGTTCTCGCCACCAACGTGGCCGAGACCAGCCTGACCGTGCCCGGCATCCGTTACGTCATCGACGCCGGCACCGCCCGGATCAGCCGGTACAGCGTGCGCTCCAAGGTGCAGCGGCTGCCGATCGAGGCGATCTCGCAGGCGTCCGCGAACCAGCGGTCCGGCCGAAGCGGGCGCACCAGCGACGGCATCGCCATCCGGCTCTACTCCGAAGAGGACTTCGGCCGCCGGCCCGAATACACCGAGCCGGAGATCCTGCGCACGAACCTGGCCGCGGTCATCCTGCAGATGATCTCCCTCGGCCTCGGCGACATCGCCGCCTTCCCCTTCCTCACCCCGCCCGATTCCCGCGGCATCAAGGACGGCCTCGACCTGCTCGCCGAGCTCGGCGCCGTCGCGCCCGGCGCCGCGGGTCACGGCGCCGGCGGCAAGACCGAGAGCAAGCCCGGCATCTCCAAACTGACCCGGATCGGCCAGCAGCTCGCGAAACTCCCCATCGACCCGCGGTTCGGCCGGATGGTGATCGAGTCCAAGACTCAGGCCGTAAGCCGTGAGGTGATGGCGATCGTTTCCGGGCTCACCATTCAGGACCCGCGCGAGCGCCCGCTCGAGCGCCGCGCGCAGGCAGACCAGCAGCATGCCCGGTTCGCGGACCCCACCAGCGATTTCCTGAGCCTGCTGAACCTCTGGAACTACCTCGAGGCACAGCAGAAGGAGCTCGGCTCCAGCGCGTTCCGCCGCTTGTGCAAAAACGAGTTCCTCAACTATCTGCGCGTGCGCGAGTGGCAGGACGTCTACAAGCAGCTCCGCCAGATGGCCAAGCCCCTCGGCCTCCACATCGGCGACCCGACCGTGAACCCGGACGGCATCCACCGCGCCCTGCTGGCCGGCCTGCTCTCCCACATCGGGCTCAAGGACACCGCGAAGAAGGACTACATCGGCGCACGCCAGCAACGGTTCGTGATCTTCCCCGGCTCGGCGCTGGCGAAGAAGCAGCCGAACGCCGTGATGAGCGCCGAACTGGTCGAGACCAGCCGTCTGTTCGCCCGGATGAACGCCGTCGTCGACCCCGCCTGGGCCGAACCCCTGGCCGGGGAACTGTGCAAGCGCAGCTACTCCGAACCGCACTGGGAGAAGAAGCAGGGCGCCGTCGTCGCCTACGAGCGGGTCACCCTCTACGGGGTGCCGATCGTGCCCCGCCGCCGGATCCAGTTCTCCCGCGTCGACCCGGCCTACGCGCGGGACCTGTTCATCCGGCACGCCCTCGTCGAGGGCGAGTGGGACCTCGACCGGATCGACCAGAGGGTCACGGCCTTCGACCGCGCCAACACGAGCCTGCGCAAGGAGCTCGCCGAGCTCGAGGAACGCACCCGTCGCCGCGACATCCTCTTCGATGACGAGGCCGTCTTCGAGTTCTACCAGAAACGTATTCCGGCCGACGTATGCTCCACGCGCACCTTCGAGACCTGGTGGCGGCAGGCACGGATGCAGACGCCCGACCTGCTCACGATGACCGCAGACGCCCTCGTCCCCGAGGACGCCCCCGAGATCGATGAGGCCGTGTTCCCGCCGATCTGGCGGCAGGGCGACCAGAAGTTCAAGCTGAGTTACCGGTTCGAACCGGGCGAGGAAGACGACGGCGTGGCCGTGCAGATCCCCCTGTCCCTGCTCGCGCGGCTCTCCCCCGCCGGGTTCGACTGGCAGGTGCCCGGCCTCCGCGCCGACCTGGTCACGGCCCTGATCAAGTCACTGCCGAAGAGCATCCGGCGCAACGTGGTACCCGCCGCCGACTGGGCCAGGCGGCTGCTGAACGAGCTGCCCCCCGCGCCGGGCGAGGTCGGCACCGGCGCGGTCGGCGGCTCGATGTTCGACCCGGTCGACACCCCCTTCGCCGAGACCCTGGCCGCGCTGATCCAGAAGCTCACCTACGTGCCGGTGAGCGTGCACGACTTCGAACTGACCCGGGTGCCGGCCCACCTCCGCATGACGTTCCGGGTGGTCGACGAACGCGGGCGCGCGATCGCCTCCGGCAAGGACCTGGCCGACCTGCAGCGCCGGCTCGGCAATCAGGCCCGCGAGAGCGTCGCCGCGGCATCTGCTGCCACCCCCACCAACGCGATCGAGCGCTCCGGGCTCACCACCTGGGAATTCCCCGAGCTGCCCCGATTCCTCGACACCCGGCAGGGCGACAACACCATCCGCGGCTACCCGACCCTGGTCGACGAGGGCACGTCGGTGGCCATCCGGATGATGAGCACCGAAGCCGAGCAGGCCCGCACTCTGCCGGGCGGGGTGCGCCGCCTGCTCCTGCTGGCCACGCCCTCCCCCGTCGCATACGTGCAGCAGCACCTGACCGGGGCCGAGAAACTCTCCCTCGCCACCAGCCCGTACCGCACCACCCAGGCCCTGTTCGACGACTGCCTCGCGGCGAGCGTCGACGACGTGCTGTTCCGGGTGAAACCGGACGGCCAGGTGTTCATGCGCGCCGAGTTCGACACCATCCGCGACCGCGTATCCGGCGTGGTGATGGACTCCATGTTCGATACCGTCGGCCTCGTCGCCCGCATCCTCGCCGCCGCCCGCGCCGCCGACAAGGCCCTGAAGGCGTCCACCAGCATGGCCCTGCTACCGGCCCTGACGGATGCCCGCGCGCAGCTCGCCGGGCTCGTCTACCCCGGTTTCGTCAGTGCCACCGGGCTCGTGCAGCTGCGGCACCTGCCGCGCTATCTGGCCGGCATCACCGCCCGGATCGTGAAGCTGGGCGACAACCCCAGCCGCGACCGGGTCTGGATGAACGAGAGCCAGGCCGCCACGGCCCGGTTCGAAGACGCCGGCGGAAAGATCCCCCTGCAGGCGAGTGCCGCCGCCAACCTGGTGCGCGCGCGCTGGCTGATCGAGGAGCTGCGGATCAGCCTCTTCGCCCAGGAGCTCAAGGCCGCCGAACCCGTCTCGCTGCAGCGCATCCACAAGGCCCTGACCGGTTAGAACCGCGCGCAGCCACCTAGGCTGAAAGCATGGAATTCCGCTACCTCGGCTCTTCGGGCCTGAAAATCTCCGAAATCACCTACGGCAACTGGCTCACCCACGGTTCCCAGGTCGAAAACGACGTCGCCACGCAGTGCGTGCACACCGCGCTCGACGAGGGCATCACCAGCTTCGACACGGCCGACGCCTACGCCAACACCCAGGCGGAGTCCGTGCTCGGCGACGCCCTCAAGGGCCAGCGCCGCGAGAGCATCGAGATCTTCACCAAGGTCTACTGGCCCACCGGGCCGCGCGGCCACAACGACGTCGGGCTCTCCCGCAAGCACATCATGGAGTCCGTCAACGGGTCGCTCCGCCGCCTGCAGACCGACTACGTCGACCTGTACCAGGCTCACCGCTACGACACCGAGACCCCGCTGGAAGAGACGATGCAGGCCTTCGCCGACATCGTGAGGCAGGGCAAGGCGCTCTACATCGGTGTGAGCGAGTGGACGGCCGCGCAGCTGCGCGCCGGCCACACCCTCTCCAAGGAGCTTGGCTTCAGCCTCATCTCCAGCCAGCCGCAGTACTCCATGCTCTGGCGCGTGATCGAGGACGAGGTTGTGCCGACCTCCCGCAAACTCGGGATCGGCCAGATCGTCTGGTCCCCCGTCGCCCAGGGCGTGCTCACCGGCAAGTACAAGCCCGGTCAGGCCCCGCCAGCCGGCTCGCGCGCGACCGACCTCAAGGGCGGCGCGGACATGATCAGCCGATTCATGAACGACGACGTGCTCACCCGGGTGCAGAAGCTCAAGCCGATCGCGGACGACCTGAATCTGTCGATGGCGCAGCTGGCCGTCGCCTGGGTGCTGCAGAACGACAATGTCTCGGCCGCCCTGGTCGGCGCCTCGCGGCCCGAGCAGGTGCGTGAGAACGTCAAGGCAGCGGGCGTGACGATCCCGGCCGAGAGCATGCGTCAGATCGACAAGGTGCTCGGCAAAGTCGTGGAGCACGACGCCGCGATGACCTCGGCCACCGCGCCGCAGAGCCGCCCGGCGTAATCCCCGGGCCGCTCAGCCCCACGGCGCGGCCCGCCGGCCCCACGAAAATCGCCGTTCGCGCCGAGAGTTCCCGCACCAGCGGGCATTCTCGGCGCGAACGGCGATCGTGAGTCGCGAGGGGCTAAAGCACCTTCGACAGGAACGCCTGCGTGCGGCGGTGCTGCGGGTTCGTCAGGATCTCGTCCGGGTCGCCCGCTTCGACGACGACGCCGCCGTCCATGAAGACGAGCGAGTCGGCGACCTCCTTGGCGAAGCCCATCTCGTGGGTGACCACGATCATGGTCATCCCCGACTTGGCCAGACCCTTCATTACGTCGAGCACCTCGCCGACGAGTTCGGGGTCGAGTGCGCTGGTCGGCTCGTCGAAGAGCATCAACTTGGGCTCCATCGCGAGCGCACGGGCGATCGCCACGCGCTGCTGCTGGCCGCCGGACAGGTGCGCAGGGTAGTACTCGGCCCGTTCCGCCAGGCCGACCCGCGCCAGGAGGGCACGCGCCGTCTGCTCGACCTGCGCCTTCGGCAGGCCCTTCACCCGGATCGGGGCTTCCATCACGTTCTGCAACGCCGTCATGTGCGGGAACAGGTTGAACCGCTGGAACACCATTCCGATGTCCCTGCGCTGCCTCGCCGCTTCCTTGGGCGCCATCTCATACAGCTTGCCGTTCGCCTCCCGGTAGCCGATCAGCTCGCCGTCGACGCTGAGCCGGCCGGCGGAGAGCACCTCCAGATGGTTGATGCAGCGCAGGAACGTGGACTTGCCGGAACCGCTGGGCCCGACCAGGCACATCACCTCGCCGCGCTTGACCTCGAGGGAGATGCTCTTGAGCACCTCATTCGAGCCGAAGCTCTTCGAGACCTGCTCGGCGAGCACCATGGGTGGCGCCGTGGCAACGGATGCCGCGGCCGGCGTGTTCCGGGCGCTCGGGTTCATGTCGCTCACGACTGACCTCCGGGGTTGGTGGGCGGCGTGGTCTTCGGTTTGATCGTCGGCGGCACGATCACGGTCGGCTGGCCGGAGCCGACGACCGGGACGACGCCGGTGACGACGCCCGTTCCGGTTCCGAGGTCCTTCTTGTCGTCCTGGCGGTCGCCGACCCCGCGGGCGAACCGCTTCTCGAGGAAGTACTGGCCGACCATCAGGATGGAGGTGAAGAACAGGTACCAGATCGACGCCACGATCAACAGCGGGATCGGGTTGAACGTCTCCGCGGAGATGTCCCGCGACCGGGTGAACAGTTCGAAGCTGAACGGCACGGCCGTCACGAGCGACGTCGTCTTGAGCATCGAGATCACCTCGTTGCCGGTGGGCGGGATGATCACCCGCATCGACTGCGGCAGGATCACCCGGGTCATGGTCTGCGACCAGCTCATTCCGAGCGCGGTCGCAGCCTCTTCCTGGCCCGGGTCGACCGCGAGCAGGCCTGCCCGCACGATCTCAGCCATGTAGGCCGCCTCGTTCAGGGCCAGGCCGATGATCGCAATCGTGAATGTGCTCAGCGCCGCGTTGGTCGAGAACGAGACCCAGGGGTCCATGAACGGGATGCCGATGTCGATGGTGGAGTAGATCAGGGAGATCAGGCCCCAGATGGTCAGCTGCACGTAGACCGGGGTGCCGCGGAAGACCCAGAGGTAGAACCAGGCCAGGCTCTTGACCACCGGGTTGGGCGAGAGGCGCATCACGGCCAGGATCACACCGAGGATGATCGCGATCACCATCGAGTAGACCGTGAGTTGCAGGGTAACGACGGCCGCCTGCGAAATGCGCCGGTCGAACAGGTACGTTCCGACCGCCGGCCAGTCGTAGGCGGGGCGGAACGCGGCGTCGACGAGCACGGAGACGAAGACCAGCACCAGCAGGATGGCGAAGACCATCCGCCACGGGTGGCGCAGCTTGATCGCCTTGATCGGAACCGAATGAGCCGGCTCGGTCGGCGGGAGGGTTGCCCCGCCGGTCGGCTTCGGGTTTGTGGTGCTCATGAATTATCCGTTCGCTGCCGCATTGATCGTGATGGTGTCGATCGCCCCGTCGGCCACGCCCCACTTGTCCAGAATCCCACTGTACGTGCCGTCATCCACCATGGACTGCAGCGCGGCCTGCACGGCCTGAGCCAACTTGGAGTCTTTGGCGACCACGATGCCGTAGGGCGCCACGTCGAAGGTCTCTCCGGCCTTCTGCAGCTTGCCCTTGGTCTGCTCGATGGCATACAGAGTGACGGGCGAGTCGGCGCTGAGGGCGTCGGCCTGGCCGAGAATGACCGCGTTGGTGGCGGCATCCTGGGTGTCGTACTTGAGCTTCTCGATCGGCGCCTTGCCGGCGGCGACGCAGGCGTCGCTCTTGGCGGGCACCTCGTCGGTGTCCTCGTATGTGGTGGCCTGCACGGCCACCTTCAGCCCGCAGGCGTTGTCGGGGTCGACATCCTTGCCCGTGGCCGAGGCCCACTGGATGCCGGCGGTGTAGTAGTTGACGAAGTCGACCTTCTTCTCGCGCTCGACGTTGTCGGTGAAGGAGGACACGCCGATGTCGGCCTTGCCGCCGGTGACGCTCGGGATGATGTTGTCGAACTTCGCGACCTGGAACTCCGTCTCCAGGCCGAGCTTCGCGGCGACGGCACTGGCGATCTCGATGCCCCAGCCGATCGGCTCGCCGGCCTCGTTCTTGAACTCGTTCGGCGCGTAGGTGGGGTCGGCGCCCACGACGAGCTTGCCCGTATCGGCGACGTTTGCCGGGACCAGCGCCGCCGCAGCGTCGTCGACCTTGACCTTGCCGGCTGTGGACCCGCCCGAGGATCCACCCGTGCTGGGTGTCGAATTATCGACGCAGCCGGTGAGCATGAGGGCCGTTACGGCGGCGAGGGCCGGGAGCAGGTATTTTGCGCGCATTGCGAAACCTTCTTCGTGGTTTGTCGGATGTTGCTGGTTCGTCTTTGAGCTCCGTGAACAGGATGCGACAGATGTGAGCATATAACAGGTCGCTCACGCGGATTCCGTGCGTAGATAACGTTTTGAGCCAGCCTTACCGAGCGTGGAAGACTCCCTGCGTCCCAGTATGGCAATCCGCGTGTTTCCGGCGGAATTCACGCCGCGGCGTGCGGATCCCCGGTCTCCACCGGGCGCCCGGGCAGGTTCGACCACTGCGACCAGGAGCCCGGGTACAGCGCGGGCACGAATCCGGCGATGGTCAGGGCGGCCGCCTCGTGGGCGGCCGTCACCCCCGAACCGCAGTAGACGCCCACGGTGCTTGCCAGCACAGTGCCGGCACGCACAGTGCCGGCATCACTCACGCCGAGGGCCTCGAACCGGGCGCGCAGTTCGGCCGCCGGCCGGAAAAATCCGTCGGCCGTGAGGTTGGCGGCCGTGGGCGCGCTGACCGCCCCGGGGATGTGACCGGCCCGAGGGTCGATCGGCTCCGTGTCACCGCGGTAGCGCTCCGCGGCGCGGGCGTCGAGGAGCACACCCGTGCGGGCCAGTCGGGCGGCGGCATCCGCGTCGAGCACGGGGAGTGAGCCGTACGACAGGGTGACCGTGCCGGCCGGTGCCGGCTCGTCGCCGGTGGCGAGCGGGAGGCCGGCGCGCCGCCAGGCGGCGAGCGCCCCGTCGAGCAGCAGCACCTCGCGCACGCCCGCGTGCCGCAGCAGCCACCAGGCGCGGGCGGCCGACATCCCGCCCAGGTCGTCGTAGACCACGACCGTGTCGGCGTCGGTCAGTCCCCAACGGCGGGCGGCGGCCTGCAGCGCGGCGATGCCCGGCAACGGATGTCGCCCGTCGGGCGGTTCGCCGTGGCCGGCCAGCTCGGTGTCGAGGTCGACGTAGACGGCGCCCGGGATGTGGCCGGCCCGGTACTCCCCGAGCCCGGGCGGGTCGCCCAGCTTCCAGCGCACATCCAGCACGCGGATGTCGCTTCGCTCCGACAGCTCCGTGGCCAGTTCCATGGCCGTGATCAGTGTTCGCACGCGTCCACGCTAACTCACCGGCCGCGGCCTAGACTTGAGTAAGTGAGCAGCTACTGGACCCTTCTGAAGACACCGGGCGTTGCTCGCGTCATCGCCGCCCAACTGACGGCCCGTTTCCCGTTCGGGATGCTGTCGCTGGCGTTCCTGATCCACATCGAGCAGGTCTACGACTCCTACGGCTCGGCCGGCCTCGTGCTCGGCGCCATGAGCATCGGCCAGGCCATCGCCGGACCGCTGACCAGCCGCCTGATGGGCCGCTGGGGCATGCGCCCGGTCATCCTGGCCACCCTGATCGTGTGCGCGAGCTCCATCGTGACGATGGCCCTGGTGACCCTGCCCATCTACGCATTGATGGCCATCGGCCTGGTCGCAGGGCTGTCCACGCCGCCGATCCAGCCGGCGGTGCGCACCATCTACCCGAAGATCGTCAACTCACGCCAGCTGACGCCGCTGTTCTCGCTCGACGCGTCGGCCCAGGAGATCATCTGGGTGCTGGGCCCGGTGATCGCCACCTTCGTGGCGATCCAGGTCAGCTCGGTGGCCGGCATCCTGCTCGCCGCCGTGTTCCTGGTCGGCGGCGGCGTCTGGTTCCTGGCGCTGCCCGAGGTGGGCCGCGTGCGCATCCCCCGCAGCCGCCGCAAGCTCGGCGTCGTGCTCAAGCGCCCGCCGGTGCTGCTGAGCACCATCGTCGGCTTCATGCTGGTCGCCGCCTGCGCCGCGGTCGAAGCCGGCGTCGTCGCCGCGTTCGGGCACGGCAGTTCGGACTCCGGCTGGGTGCTCGGCATCTTCGCGGCCGGATCGCTGATCGGCGGCCTCGCCCTCGGCCACGCCCCGATCGGGCCGTGGGCCCTCGCCGTACGGATGCTGATCGTCACCGTCGGCCTGAGCCTCGCCACCCTGGGACTGAGCTTCTGGTGGCTCGCCGCCACGCTGCTGCTCGCGGGCATCGGCATCGCCCCGGCGTTCGCCGTCTTGTTCGGGATCGTCTCCGCCAGCGTGAAGTTCAGCGACACCGCGGAAGCCTACGGCTGGGTCGGCACGGGCCAGCTGATGGGCGCCGCGATGGGCTCCGCGATCGCCGGGTTCATGATCGACCACAGCGGCGCCGGCGCGGCGATCCTGGTCGCGGCCGGTTTCGCGGCGCTCGGCACGCTCATCCCCGCGCTCGGCCGCCGCTGGCATCCCGACCTCCGCGGCCGCGACGCGAGCCCGATCCCCGACACCGCCCCCATCCAGGTGCAGGTCTCCTAGCCGCTCCCGGTCCCCGCCTCTTCGCCGAGCGGTGAGTTCGGCTCCTGTTTTTCGTGTTTTGAGGAGACTTCCTCACGGCTCGGCGGCGGGAGTGACCGGGTTTTGCGGGGCCTGTGGAGAGATCGAGCGGGCGGATGCCGCGTGGGACATCCTCGAGGCATGTCGCCGCACAGCCCGCTGCCGCCCGAATTCGGGGATGAACCGTTCCTGGTCGGCCGGGCGCTCGACCTGGGCGTGGGAAAGAACCGCCTCGGGGGCCGCGATCTCGCCAGGCCGTTCCGCGGCGTGCGCGTGGCCGGTGCCCCTCCGGCGTCGATCAGCGAGTTGTGCCGCGCCTACACGGCCCGGATGCCGCCCACCCACGTGTTCAGCCACGTCACCGCGGCAACGCTGCACGGCCTGCCTCTGCCGCATTGGGCGCTCGCCGATTGCCGCCTGCACGTCACCGTGCCGGCCGCGCACCGGTCGCCGCAGATGGCCGGGGTCGTCGGGCACGAGCTGTGCGAGCGCCTGATGGATGTCGAGCTGATCGACGGGCTTCCGCTCACGACCCCGCGGCAGACCTGGATCGACCTCGGCCCGGTGCTGGATCGCGGGTCTCTGATCGCCGTCGCCGATTTTCTGTGCGCGGGGCAGCATCCGCGATACACGCCCGGGGAACTGCGCGCCGCCGTCGCGGGCCTGGCCGGGCGCCGGGGCATCCGTGGTCTGCGCGAAGCGGCCCTGTGCAGCCGCGCGCGGGTCGATTCGGCCAAGGAAACCGAGACCCGCCTCCTGCTCCTGGACTCCGGGGTGCCCGAACCGGTCGTGAATTTCGAGGTGACGGATACCGCCGGATGCTTCGTGGCCCGGGTCGACCTCGCCTGGCCGGCCTGGCGGGTCTGCGTGGAGTACGAAGGCGAGCAGCACCGCACCGACCGCAGCCGGTTTCGCTCCGACATCACCCGCCGGGAGCGGCTGGAGGATCTGGGCTGGCGGGTCATCCGCATCACCGACGACGACCTGATGCACGGCGGCCGGGAGTTCCTCCGCCGGGTACGCGTCGCCCTCGCCGCGCGCGGCTGCCTCTTCTGAGCACCGATTTCTTCGCCGAGCCGTGAGCATCGCCCCCGTTTTCGCTGAAAAGTGGGGCGATGCTCACGGCTCGGCGGAATATGCAGGCCCGTCGGGTGGCGCATCTGACGCGCGGCCGGAGGGGCAGGATAGGGGGATGACGTTCTCACCTCTGCTGCGACTCAACGACGGACACCTCATCCCCCAGCTGGGCCTGGGCGTGTACAAGATCGCGGATGCCGCGGCCGCCGACGCCGTGCAGGTCGCCCTCGAGGCGGGCTACCGCCACATCGACACGGCAGCGCTCTACGAGAACGAGACCGGGGTCGGCCAGGGCATCGCGCGCTCCGGCCTGCCTCGGGAGGACGTCTTCGTCACGACCAAGGTCTGGAACGACCGTCACGGCACGGAGGAGACCCTGCGTGCCTTCGACGAGAGCCTGGCCAGGCTCGGCCTGGACTACGTCGACCTGTACCTGATCCACTGGCCCGCGCCCAGCCAGAACCGGTACGTCGAGGCCTACCGCGCGCTCGAGACGCTGCGCGCCGACGGCCGGGCCCGCTCGATCGGGGTGTCCAACTTCCACACCCACCACCTGGACCGCCTGCTGGCCGAGACGGATGTCGTTCCGGCCATCAATCAGGTGGAGCTGCACCCGTGGCTTCAGCAGTCCGCCGTGCGCGCGTACGACACGGCCCGCGGCATCCTGACCGAGGCGTGGTCGCCGCTGGCCCGCGGCCGCGCGATCGGGGACGAGACCCTCGACGGCATCGGCGCCAAATACGGCAAGTCGGCCGCGCAGGTCGTCATCCGCTGGCACCTCGAGCTGGGCACGGTCGTGATCCCGAAGTCGGTGACGCCGTCACGCATCCGGGAGAACCTGGACGTGTTCGACTTCGCCCTCGACCCGCAGGATCTGGCCGCCATCGCCGCCCTCGACTGCGGCGAGCGCACCGGCAAAGACCCCGACGACCTCGACTGAACCGTCAGCACCGGGCCGTCAGCACCGGGCCAACGACCTCGACTGACCGCGGAGACTGAGCTGGGGTCTCAGCCCGCGAGCCGCACCGCCCGGAGGGCCGCGTAGAGTTCCGCCGCCTCGATCGGCCGCGCCGTCGAACGGCCGGTCAGCTCCTCGACCCGGCCGAGCCGGTAGAGCACGGTATTGCGGTGGCAGTGCAGCCCACGGCCGGTCTCGGCCGTTGAGCCGTCGGCCGCGAACCACGCCTCGAGCGTGGCCAGCAGCAGGTCGGCATCGTGGGCGGCGAGCAGATCGCCGAACACGCACTGCTGCAGCTCGGCCGCGTAGTCCGGCTGCGTGACCAGCAGCAGGTCGAGCGGGGCGGCACCGTAGGCGTGCGCGCCGACGCCCGCCGGCGGCAGGCAGCCGACCGCCAGCCGGGCCTGGCGCAGGGCGTCCGGCGCCCCGCCGATCCCGGTGAACGGGCGACTGACGCCCACCCGGGTGGTCGCCGCGGCATCAAGGATGGCCAGCCCCGTCGCCGCGCCCGCCTCCGGCGAAGCACTGAGGATGCCCACCTGGTCACCCTGCAGCGCCGTCCACGCCGATGCCAGTCCGGCCGCCCGGAGGGTCTGCACGATGCCCGGCAGGGACGCCTCGCCCGTGCCGCTCAGCTCGGCGGCCACCAGAACGAATGTGCCGTGCTCCGGCAGCCCGAGCGTGCGCAGGGCCCGGCCCGCGTCGGCGGGCGGCGCGCTGCCATCGAGCAGGCTCAGCAACATCAGGCTCCTGGCCTGGCGGTTGCGGCGCTCCTGCGCGTCGACCACCTGCCGATAGGCCTCGGCGGCCGCACTCGAGAAGGTGTCGATCATGCCCCACACCTCCGACGAGACCAGCAGCAGGGCCTCAAAGCGCTGCGAGGCCACGGACCGTCTGACCAGCTCCTCCCAGATCTGCAGGCCGGCCAGCCGGTAGGCGTGCAGCAGGCTCGCCATCGGGATGCCATGCTCCGCCTTCACCTGTCCAGCCCGCCGCGGCGCGTCCAGGATCGACAAACCGGTTGTCACGCCGGTCTCGAGATCGATTGCCCCGTCGGTTGCCGCGCCGGTTGCCAGGCCGGGTGCCAGGCCGGGTGCTTCGCCCGCCTGCAGGGCCCGGATCAGAGCCGTGATGTTCTCGCTGACCACGGACCGGAGCAACTCGAACGGCAGCAGGCTGCTGTCCGAGTAGGCCTGTTCGGCGCCGACGATCTGGGCGCACACGGCATCCGTGAGCGTGTCGGCCGCGTCGAGCAGACCGGTGAAGAGTTCTGCCGTATCGGTGCCGGGGAGGGTTGCCTGCTGGTCAGTCATCCCTGAATCCTAGAGCGGGCAACCGGCACTTTTGTGCCGCCGCACAAGGATGCGCCCCGAACTGGCGGCGACCGCCTATGGCGCGCAGCATCGCCGCCCTACAGAGTTGACCCCAGCCAACCAGCGACGACCGTGTCCTGCGTGCTCGGGCAGACCCTGCCGGAGAACCGGACGCCCCGCCGACGGATTGTGCCGGAGACCAGTCCACCGTTCGTCACAGACCAGGGGAACCGATGACCACGACCGAGCCCATGCCCGTACCAGCACCCGCACCCGCACCCGCACCCGCTACAACCGCACCCGCACACGCCACCACCACGGCCGCCGCCGCCGAGATGTTCGCCCGGGCCGACCGGATGATCGCCGAGCTGGCCGCCGGGGAGCAGCGCTGGGCGCAGACGACCCTGCCCCAGCGGGTGGCGCTGCTCGCCGAGGTGCACGCCGCGGTCGCCGCGCAGGCCGAAGCCTGGGCCACCACCGCCAGTCGCATCAAGGGCCTCGACGCCGACTCCCCGCTCGGGGGCGAGGAATGGATCTCCGGCCCGTACCCGCTGCTCACGGCCGCCGCGACCCTGCAGCAGAGCCTGACCCGCATCAGCCGGGGCACGAGTCCGCTCGCCGGAGCCCGGTTCGGCCGCGCTCCCGGCGGCCGGGTCACCGTGCGGGTCCTCCCGCACACGGCGCACGAGGCGCTGCTGCTGCACGGGTTCACGGCCGAGGTTTGGATGCCGCCGGGCGTCACCGCCGACACCGTGCGTTCCCGGGCCGGTCTGGCCGAACTGCATCCCGAACGCACCGGTGGCATCGGGCTCGTGCTCGGGGCCGGCAACATCACCTCGATCCCGCCGTTGGACGTGCTCTACGAGCTGGTCGCCCACAACCGGGTGGTACTGCTGAAACTGAACCCCGTGCTCGAGGCCATGCTCCCCGTCTACCAGGCGGCCCTCGCGCCCCTGATCGAGCACGGCGTGCTGCGGATCCTGACCGGCGACGGCATCCTGGGCGGCTACCTGGCCCACCACCCGGGGATCGTGCACGTGCACATCACGGGCAGCGCCGCCACCCACGACGTCGTCGTCTACGGCGCCGGGCCGGCCGGCGCCGAGCGGCGGGCCGGGGGGTCTCCGCTCCTCGCCAAGCCCATCACCAGCGAACTCGGCGGAGTCGCCCCCATCATCGTTCTGCCCGGCAACTGGAGCCGCAGGGACCTGCGCTACCAGGCGGAGCATGTCGCCACCCAGCGGCTGCACAACGGGGGCTACAACTGCATCGCCGGGCAGGTCGTCGTCCTCAGCCGAGACTGGGCGCAGAAGGACGCGTTCCTGGTCGAGCTGCGGGCCGCGATCGGCCGCACCCCGGCCCGCCCGGCCTGGTACCCCGGCAGCGACGGCCGCGTCGCCAAGGCCGCCGCCGCCTACCCGGGCGCCGAGCGCCTCGGCGACGGCGGGCGTCTCCTCGTCGTCGTCGGCGCCGGAGACCCGTCGGCCATCACCGCGACCGAGACCTTCTCCCCCGTGCTCGGCGTGATCGAGCTCCCCGGAACCGGGGCCGAGTTCCTGCACGCAGCCGTCGAGACCGTCAACCGGGACTTCCTCGGCACCCTCGGCGCCAATATCATCGCGGAACCGCGCACGATCAAGAGCCTCGGCGCCGGATTCCGGGAGGCCGTGGCCCGGCTCCGCTACGGCACCATCGCCATCAACACCTGGACCGGCCTCGGGTTCCTCACCGCCGCCGCACCCTGGGGAGCCTACCCGGGGCACACCATCGACGACGTGCAGAGCGGGATCGGAATCGTGCACAACGCCCTGCTGATCGATTCCCCCGAGCGCACGGTCGTGAGCGGCCCGTTCCGCCCGTTCCCGCACTCGGTGCTGCACGGCGAGTTCGCCCTGTTCCCGAAGCCGCCGTGGTTCGTCACCTCCCGCAGCGGTGCCGCGACCGGACGCCTCCTGTCCCGGTTCGCCGCGCATCCGTCCTGGCTGCGGATGCCCCGGGTCTTCGCCTCCGCCTTCCGCGCCTGAGCCCGCGCCGCACCCGCTGCCCCCGTCCCACCTGCCCCGCCCACCTGCACATTCGTTTCACCTGCCGCCCATCAAAGGAGATAGCCGTGGTGTTCACCAGTCCGATTCCTGAGGTCGAGATTCCCGACCTCAGCGTGTTCGAGTACCTGTTCGGCGGGATCCTCGAGGCGGACCTCGACCGGGTCGCCCTGATCGACGGCCCGTCCGGCGCCGAGACCAGCTACCGCGGGCTGCTGGCCCAGATCACCGGCGTCGCCGGGGCCCTCTCCGCCCGCGGCATCGTCGCCGGCGACGTCGTGGCACTTCACTCCCCCAATGTGCCCGCGTTCGCCGCCGTCTTCCACGGCATCCTGCGCGCCGGCGCCACGGCCACCACCGTCAACGCGCTGTACACCGCCGAGGAGATCGCCGCCCAGCTGCGCGGTTCCGGGGCGCGGCTGCTGTTCACCGTCTCCCCGCTCCTACCGCAGGCGCTTCAGGCCGCCGCGAGTGCCGGACTCGGCGCCGACCAGGTGATCGTGCTCGACGGCGCGCCCGGCCACGCCTCGCTCAACGACCTGCTGCGGGAGGCACACCCGGCGCCGAGCGTCAGCATCGACCCGGGCACCCACCTGGCCGTGCTGCCGTTCTCCTCCGGCACCACCGGGCACCCCAAGGGGGTCATGCTCACCCACCGCAACCTGGTCGCGAACGTCGCCCAGTCCCTGCCCCTGATCGGCGCGACCCCCGACGACCGGGTGCTGGCCGTGCTGCCCTTCTTCCACATCTACGGCATGACGGTGCTGCTGAACATCGCGCTGGCCGGCCGGGCCGGCCTGGTCACGATGCCGCGGTTCGACCTGCCCGACTTCCTGCGCTTCATCCAGGACTACCAGGCCACCTACGTGTTCATCGCGCCGCCGATCGCGGTGGCCCTGGCGAAGCATCCGCTGGTCGCCGAGTACGACTTCTCAAGCGTGCACACCATCTTCTCCGGGGCCGCCTCACTGAACCACACCCTCGGCGCGGCCGTGGCCGAGCGGCTGGGCTGCCGGGTGCGGCAGGGCTACGGGATGAGCGAAATGAGCCCGGTCTCGCACGCCATCCCGCTGGACCGCGGCGACATCCCGCTGGACTCGGTGGGGCTGACCCTGCCGAACATCGAGTGCAAGCTGATCGACCCGGAGACCGGCGCCGAAATCCACCAGCCGGCCGAGGGCACGAGCGCGCCCGGCGAACTGCTCTGCCGGGGCCCGAACATCATGCTCGGCTACCTCGGCAACGACGCCGCCACCGCCGAGACCCTCGACGCCGACGGTTTCCTGCACACCGGCGACATCGCCACGGTCAGTTCCGACGGCTACGTCACGATCGTCGACCGGCTCAAGGAGCTGATCAAGTACAAGGGCTACCAGGTGGCCCCGGCCGAGCTCGAGGCGCTGCTGCTCGGGCATCCGTTGATCTACGACGCGGCGGTGATCGGCGTGCCGGACGACGCGGGCGAAGAGGTGCCGAAGGCGTTCGTCGTGCTCCAGCCGGATGCCGCGCTCACCGGCGACGAGGTGATGGCGTTCATCGCCGGGCAGGTGGCGCCGCACAAGAAGGTGCGCCGGGTGCAGTTCACCGGTCAGATCCCGAAGTCTTTGTCGGGCAAGATCCTGCGGAAGGACCTGCGCGCCGCGGAAGCCCTGCTCGCCGAGGAAGCACTGTCCACGTCCGACGCCCAGGCCCCCGGGAAGGTGCTCCGGTGAGCCGCGTGAATTCGAACCGGGAGAACCCCGTCGCCGAGACGTTCGACTATGTGATCGTGGGGGCCGGCTCCTCCGGATCCGCCCTCGCCGAGCGCCTCAGCGCCGACGGCACCTCGTCGGTGCTGCTCCTGGAGGCCGGCCCGGTCGACCGGAAAGCGGAGATCCACATCCCCGCGGCCTTCTCCCAGCTGTTCCGCTCCGGCCTCGACTGGAACTACGACACCGTGCCGCAGCCCGCCCTCGGCGGCCGCAGCGTCTACTGGCCGCGCGGCAAGGTGCTCGGCGGTTCCTCGTCGATGAACGCCATGATGTGGGTGCGGGGTTTCGCCGCGGACTACGACCACTGGGGCGACATCGCCGGGCCGGACTGGTCCTGGTCCTCGCTGCTGCCCTATTTCCGCCGGGTCGAGCGGGTCGCCGGGCCGACGGATGCCGCGCACGGCCGCCGCGGTCCCGTGCGGGTGCAGCGGCAGCGCAGCCCGCGGTCCCACACCGGGGCCTTCCTCGCCGCCGCGGCCGAACTGGGCCTCACCGTCGAGGCCGCGAACGCCGCCCAGCCGGACGGGTTCAGCCAGACCATGGTCACCCAGCGCCGCGGCTCCCGGGTCAGCACCGCCGACGCCTACCTCAAACCCGCCCGGAAGCGGCGCAATCTCACGGTCCGCACCGGCGCGCACGCCACCCGGGTGCTGTTCGAGGGCACGCGCGCGATCGGGGTGGAGTACCTGCGCGGCGGCAGCCTGCGCCGGGTGCTGGCCCGCGAGGAGACCGTGCTCTCCGGCGGGGCCGTGAACACGCCCCAGCTGCTGATGCTCTCCGGCATCGGCGACGCCGACCAGCTGCGCCGGCACGGCATCGCGGTTCTCGCCCACGCACCGGAGGTCGGCGCGAACCTGCGCGACCACCTGCTGTCCGGCCTCGTCGCGGAGACCACCCGGGACACGCTCCTCACCGCGCAGAAGCCGGGTGAGATCGCGGCCTACCTGCTGCGCCGCCGGGGCATGCTCACCTCGAACGTGGCCGAGGCCTACGGCTTCATCCGCACCCGCCCCGATCTCACGCTGGCCGACATCGAGATCATCTTCGCCCCGGTCGCCTACGTCGGCGAGGGCCTCGTGCCCACGCCGGCCCACGGGCTGACCGTGGGCGCCATCCTGCTGCAGCCGAAGAGCCACGGGCGTGTCACGCTCGCCTCGGCCGACCCGCTCGAGAAGGCCCTGATCGACCCGCGCTACCTCAGCGACCCCGAGGGAGCCGACCGGGCCACGCTGCTGGCCGGGCTCTCCTGGTGCGAGCGGCTGCTGCAGGCGCCGGCACTGCACGCCGCCACGACCGGGCGGCTGATCATGCCCGTCGACAGCGCCGCGCTGAGCAGCGCCGACCGGCTGGCCCGGGCCCTCGACGACCACGCCCACACGCTGTACCACCCGGTCGGCACGGCCCGGATGGGCGCCGACCCGGCCTCGGTGGTGGACCCGGAGCTGCGCGTGCGCGGCGTCGACGGCCTCCGCGTCGCCGACGCGTCGATCATGCCGATGATCATCCGCGGTCACACCAATGCGCCCGCCATCGTGATCGGCGAGAAGGCGGCCGATCTCCTCCTCGCCGCCCGAGGCCGGTCTCGCCAGGCCTACCCCGCCCGCCGCGACGGCGCCCGCTCCGGTTCCAGTTCCAGTTCCAGTTCCGGTTCCAGTTCCAGTTCCAGTTTCGGTCAGGAGTAGCCGCAGCGACAGTGCCCGTTCCGGTCGAGAGTGACCGGCGGAACGGGCACTCTCGACCGGAAAGGTAACAGCGGCGAGGCTGCTTAGCCGGGGGCTGCTTAGCCGGGGCTGCTTACCAGCGCGGGTGGATCTGGTCGCGCAGCATCCGGTCGTAGATGTCCTGCACGCCCTCGTGGAACGCGAGGCTCAGCTCGGGGACCGAGCCGGCGGCGGCGTTGCCCTGCGCCTGTTGCACCGACCGGGCGCCGGGGATGACGGCGCTGACGCCGTCGATCTGGGCCACCCAGGCCAGCGCGGCCTGGGCCGGAGACAGGCCTTCGGGCACCAGGGCCGCGAACTCGGCCGCGGCCTTCAGGCCGGTCTCGTAGTCGACGCCCGAGAACGTCTCGCCCACGTCGAAGGCGCTGCCGTCCCGGTTGTAGTTGCGGTGGTCGTTGGCCGCGAACGTGGTCTCGCGGGTGTACTTGCCGGTGAGCAGGCCGCTCGCCAGCGGGACCCGGGCGATGATGCCGACGCCGGCGGCGCGCGCGGCGGGCACGACGGCATCCAGCGGCTTGAGCCGGAACGCGTTCAGAATGATCTGCACGGTGGCCAGTCCCGGCCGCTCGATCGCGGCGAGCGCCTGGTCGCAGGTCTCGACGCTGACCCCGTAGGCGGCGATCGCGCCCTCGGCGACGAGGGTGTCGAGGGCGTCGTAGACCAGATCGGACTCGACGACGTCGGTGGGCGGGCAGTGCAGCTGCACCAGGTGCAGGGTGTCCATCCCGAGGTTCGTGCGGGACCGGTCCGTCCAGGCCCGGAAGTTGGCCAGCGAGTAGTTCTCGGCCAGCTGGTCGACCCGGCGCCCCATCTTGGTGGCCACCGTGAGGGTGTCCTCGGCGCTGCTGCCGGCGAGGAAGCGCCCGATGATCTGCTCGCTGCGGCCGTCGCCGTAGACGTCGGCGGTGTCGAAGATCGTGACGCCCGCGTCGACGGATGCCGCGAGCACCGCGGTAGCGTCGGCCTCCGACACGTCACCCCAGTCCGCTCCCAGTTGCCAGGTGCCCAACCCGATCACGGAGACGGTTCGGCCGGTTCTTCCCAATGTGCGTGTGTCCATTCCCTCAGCCTAATCACCGGGGCCGGGACTGCGGACGGACGCGGCGGGCGCGGCCGGTTCCGACTGGTCGATCACCCCGACCAGCGCCCGGGCCAGGCGCGGCCGGATGAGGTGGTCGTTGGCGTCGACGCGGTGCATGGTGACGTGGCGCATCCGCTCGATCACCGTCATGCTGCCCGCGGCGAGGAACGCGTCGAGGGTGCCGTAGACCACGTCTACGGGCAACTGAAGACTCGCGATGTCGCTGACCAGGGTCTGGTTCTCGATGCAGTTCTCCAGCGATTTCACGAACGGCGTCCAGTTGCGCTCGGTGAGTTCGAAGATGCCTCGGGGCAGGAGCCGGGTGATGATCGCCGCGTTGGCGAGGGTGAACTCCTTGTTCAGCCGGAGGAAATCATAGGCGCGCAGGTAGGCGCTCACCCTGGCCCGCACCCAGCGGTCACCGATCTCGGCCGGAGACAGGTACACCGGCGGCCCCACCAGCACCACCCGGGACACCCGGGTGCGGCGGGACGACCGGGTGCGGGGCAGCGCCGCGAAGCGGGCCACGATCAGGCTGCCAAGGGAATGTCCCACCAGCATGAAAGGCTCCCGCAGCTTCAGCGAGCGGATCGTGGCGGCGAGCGCGTCGACGTGGTCTTCGAGCCGGTACTCGCAGCCGTCGGGGGCCGGCGACTTCCCGAAGCCGAGGATGTCCAGAGCGATCACGCGGTGGCTCCGCACGAGCAGCGGCACCACTTCGCGGAACGTCTCCGACGACGACGCGATGCCGTGCACCAGGATCACGACCGGGCCGCTCCCCTCATCCGTCGCGACGTGCAGGAGCGGCGGGCGGCGGGATCGGAGCCGTTCGGTCAGGTCCGCCCACCAGGTCATGGTTCAAGTATGGTCGGGTCGGGCGGCAACCATCGAGACTGGATCGTGATTTACGTCCGGACACCAGCACCGAGCGCAGCCTTACAGTGAGGCCATGAAGCGTTTCTCCCTGACGTGCGCGGTCGTCCTCACCGCCCTCCTCCTGGCCGGATGTACCGCGCCGGGCGCTTCAACCGGCTCCGCCCCGTCGAGCGAGGGATCCGGCTCGTCCGACCAGTCCGACCAGTCCGGCCAGACGGATCAGTCCGGCAAATCGATTCAACCCGGTGACGCCGTGGCCCCGGAGGGCAGCACGGGCAATGTCACCTCGGAGAACCGGGACGTGATCACCACCGGGTCCGTGTCCATCACCGTGGACGACCCGATCAAGTCCGCCCAGGCTGCCGTCACCATCACGGAGCAGGCCGGCGGCCGGATCGACAGCCGCACCGAGAACCCGGCCACCGACAACCAGCCGGCCAGCGCCAACCTCGCCCTGCGCATCCCGTCCGACGAGCTAGACCGCACCCTCGCCGAGCTGAAAAAACTCGGCACGGTGAATTTCGTGTCGCTCAATGCCTCGGATATCACCCAGCAGACCAAGGACCTCGATGCGCGCATCACGTCGCTGCAGACATCCGTCGATCGCCTTCTCACCCTGATGCAACAGGCCACCAGCACCACCGACCTGATCGCGATCGAGAGCGCCCTGGCCAGCCGGCAGAGCGAGCTCGAGGGCCTGCAGTCCCAGCGCGACTACCTCGCCGATCAGGTGGATTTCTCGACCATCAGCCTCGACCTGTACTCGACCGGCACGGTCGCCCCCGGCTCCCCTGACGACTTCTGGACCGGGATCCTGGCCGGCTGGAACGCCCTCGTTGCTGCCCTGGCCGCCGCGATGGTGGGCGTCGGCTTCGCCCTGCCGTGGCTGCTGGCCCTGTCCCTCGTCGCCGCGATCGTCGGCCTCGTCGTCTGGTTGTCCACGCGGAGGCGCAAGGCCGATTAGGCCGGAGGTTAGGCTGGAGTACGTGATTACGCCCGCCAGCCCTTCCCCCCTCGGCGACGAGCTCCTCCTGCGCATCCGGTCCCGCGCCGCCGGCCACGACCGGGACAACACCTTCCCCACCGACGATCTGGCCGACCTGACCGCGGCCGGTTACCTCCGAGCCCTGGTTCCGGTCGAATTCGGCGGCCTCGGCCGCAGCCTGAACGAGGTGGCTCGCGACCAGATCCGGCTCGCCGCCCATGCCCCGGCCACGGCCCTCGCCGTCAACATGCACCTGGTCTGGACCGGCGTGGCCCGCACCCTGCACGCCCGCGGCGACGACTCGCTCGCGTTCGTGCTGCACGGCGCCGCCGCCTGCGAGGTCTTCGGGTTCGGTGTGAGCGAACCAGGCAACGACCTGGTGCTGTCCGGGTCGATCACCGCGGCCTCGCCGCAGGCCGACGGTGGCTACCGGTTCACCGGCACCAAGATCTTCACGACCCTCTCCCCCGCCTGGACCCGGCTGGGCACCATGGGCCTGGACACCGAGTCCCCCGACGCGCCGAAAATCGTGTGGGCCTTCATCGACCGCACCGACCCGGGAGTCAGCCAGAAGGACGACTGGGACACCCTGGGGATGCGGGCCAGCCAGAGCCGCAGCACCGTGCTCAGCGAGGCCTCCGCCCGCCCCGACCGGGTCTTCCGCCGCCTCGACCCGGGGCCCAACCCGGACCCCCTGCTCTTCGCGATCTTCGCCAACTTCGAGATCCTGCTGGCCGCGGTCTACACCGGCATCGGCCGGCGCGCGGTCGAACTGGCCGTGGATGCCGCCGGGCGGCGCACCTCGCTGAAGAACGACGGCCGCACTCTGGCGCAGGACCCCGACATCCGCTGGCGGGTTGCGGATGCCGCGATGCTGATGGATGGCCTGTACCCGCAGGTCGACGCCCTCGCCCACGACGTGGACGCCGGCGTCGATCGCGGCCGGCAGTGGTTCCCCCTCCTGTCCGGGCTCAAGCACCGCGCCACCGAGACGGCCCGGCAGGTCGTCGACCAGGCCCTGCGGGTCAGCGGAGGTTCGTCCTACTTCGCCGGCAACGAGCTGGGCCGGTTGTACCGCGATGTGCTCGCCGGGATCTTCCACCCCTCCGACGCGGAATCCGCACACGCCACCGTGGCCGCGGCCTGGCTGGGCCCGCTCGATGTCTGACGTCACGCGCGCGATCAATGTCTTCGACAGCGCCGCCTACACCCGCTCGGTCCTCGACCTCACCATGCGGCTCGCGGAGGTCATCTTCGCGGCCGGCGCCGGCGCGGAGGACGCCACCGCCGCGATGGAGGCGATCACCCGCGCCTACGGGCTGCGGGGAACCGAGGCCAATGTCACCCACACGATCATCGCCCTCACCTACGAGGACCCGGCCACTCACGAGTCGGTCACCCGCAGCCGAAACGTCAAGTACCGTTCGCTGAACTACAGCAAGCTGACGGCGACGAGTGAGCTGATCGCCGAAATCCTCGATTCGCCACCGGATGTCGCCGAAGCCCGCAAACGGCTGGCCACCATCGTCAGCGCCAAACCCCAGGTGCCCGCGCTGTTCCGCCGCCTGGGCTGGAGCCTCGTCGGTGCCGGCGCCGGCGCGCTGATCGGCGGCGGGCCGGTGGTCTACATCGCCGCCTTCGTCGCCACCTTCTTCATCGACCTGATCACGGCGTCCCTGGAGCGGCGGCAGGTTCCCGTGTTCTACCAAAACGTGGTCGGCGGGGCGATCGGGCCGATCGTCGCGGCGATCGTGGCGCAGATCGACCCCTCGGCGAACCCGTCTCTGGTGGTCATCGCGACCATCATCATGCTTCTCGCCGGCGTCACCACCTTCGGCGCCGTGCACGACACCCTGTCCGGCTTCTACCTGACCGGGACCGCCCGCATGCTGGAGGCGCTGCTGATCACCGGCGGACTCGTCACGGGTGTGGCGGGCGGGTCGCTGCTGCTGGCCCGGTTCGGGCTGCAGTTGCAGGTCGACGCGAACCTGGCGCCGACCCTGGCCGATCTGCCGGTGCTGCTGACGGCATCCGTGGTGATCGTGATGGGGTTCGCCCTCGGCGTGCAGGTGCCCTGGCGGGCATTCTGGGTGGTCTGCCTGCTCGGCGCCGTCGCCGAGTTCTTCTATCTGGCCGGGGCGAGCGCCGGTTTCGGCCTGGTCTGGTCCTCGGCGATGAGCGCCGTGGGCGTCGGGCTGCTGGCCGCGATCGCGGCGCGGATCGTGCGCACTCCCCCGCTGGTGATCGTGGTGTCGGCCCTGGTGCCCCTGGTGCCGGGCCTGATCCTGTTCCGCGGCCTGCTGGAACTGTCCGACGGCAACATCGACGGCTTGCTCAGCATGCTCACCGCCGGCGCCGTGGCCGCGGCGCTGGCCGCCGGCGCCATCCTCGCGCAGTACGTGGTGCAGTTCGTCTGGGGTCCCGCCCGCAGGCTGCAGCGCCGGTTCGTCGGCCCGCTGATGGCGTTGCCGGTGCGGCTCGGCCGCGGTCCGGGCAAACGGATCTAGCCGGTCGGGGATGCCCGCCTAGTTGGGGACATCCGCTTCGCCCTTCTCGTCGTGCACGTCTTCGTCGAAACGGTAGGCAATCGGCTCATCGGTCACCCGGCCGATCTTGAAGCGACGTCGGGTGGTCACCCCGTCCTCCTCGATCTGGAGGACGACCTCCTGCTGGTACTTCCCATCGACGTATTCGAGTTCCCGCGGCGTGCCGGCCGCGATCACGTTGGGGCCGAAGAAGATTGCCTGGTAGGTGGCCTTGTCGCTCATCTTGAGTTCCTCTCTGCGGGGTGGAGCCGACACCGGCGGAGCGGCCCGCTCGGGTGCAGCCTACGACGGGGCCGCGAAGTTGCACAGGGGCCGGGTTCCGGCGGAACTGGAAGGTGCCCTTTCGCGGTAACCCGCGTAGGGTCGAAGTCACGGTGCCGCTGGGGCTCGGTTCGAAGGAGTACACATGGCTGACAAATCACCCAAGAAGGACGCATCCAAAAAGGTTGCCGGCAAGTCCTTGAAGGAGAAGCGTGCCGACAAGCACGCCAAGGCGAACGAAACGACCGAGAAGGCACGCAAGGCCTAGGGTCGCCTCCACGATTAAACTCAGGGTGTTGCCGCGGATGCCGCGGCAACACCCTTTTTCGTCCCGTCGTCCCGAAAGGACCTGCCGATGACCCTTCCCTCCCTGGACACCCGGGTGGACTACCCGGCCGGGTTGACCCGTCTCACCGCGACCGTGCTGCACGTCGAACCGCGTGCCGAGGGGCTGGTCACTGGACTGGTCGCCGTGTTGCTCGACGCCACCCCCGTGCACCCGGTGGATGCCGGCTGGCCTGATCAGGGGCCAGACCGGGCCGTGCTGCGCGCCGCGGCAGCCGAGTTGCCGGTGGTGGACTGTGTGGTCGGAGCGACGGACGGGACGGCGCTGTATCTGGGCCGGGACATCCCGGTGCAGAAGGGAACGGCCGGGTGGGCGTTCGTCGTGGTGCATCTGCTGTCGGGCGATGCCGCACCGGCCGAGGGGCAGATCGTCGAGGTCGAGGTCGACGCCGACTACCGCACCCGGATGTCCGCGGGCCACACCGCGTGCCACCTCGCCGCGCTCGGCCTGAACCTGGCTCTGGCCGACCGCTGGAAGAAGGAGGTGCGCGCCGACGCGCTCGGCAACCCCGACTTCGACGGCACCGCGATCGATGTGTCCCTGATCGGGGAGAACCAATCGGTCGACACCTACCGGCTCGGCAAGTCCCTGCGCAAGAAGGGGTTCATCACCGAGGGCCTGGCCGAGGCGCTGCCCGAGATCCAGGGCGCCCTGAACGCGACGCTGGCCGAGTGGGTGGCCACGGGCGCGAGCGTGCACATCGACGCTGACGGCCCGCTGCTCACCGACCGCCGGTACTGGGTCTGCGACCTGCCGGGACAGAGCGCGCGGATCCCCTGCGGCGGCACCCACGTCTCCTCCCTGGCCGAGCTCGGGGCCGTGCGCGTGGCGCTGTCCACCGCCGACGTGGAGGGCACGACCGTGCTCACGATGGCGACGTTCGTCGGCTGACCAGGAGCCGGCCGCGTCAAACCAATTCGACGGAGATACTGCTCTAAAAACACGCTTTTGCCCCGTTTGGGACGGACTTGGGCAGAATCTCCGTCGAATTCGTTACGACTGCGATCCGGCACGACCCGGAAAACAAAAATGCCCGGCTGGCCAGGGAACCTGGCTTGCCGGGCATTTCAATCGGTGGAGCTAAGGAGATTCGAACTCCTGACCTTCTCATTGCGAACGAGACGCGCTACCAACTGCGCCATAGCCCCTAACCGCTTATGCAGAATATCACGCGCGGCCGATGACTTTTGCCGCCGGGCCGTCAACGGCAGGAAAAGCCCGGAATGATTCGGCTGATCAGCCGACGGCGCGACGCCGACGCAGCACGGCGTCGAGATCGCTCATGCCGGGCGCGGTCTCCCCGACGACACCCATCGACGCGAACCTGCTGGTCGCGGCCGCGGGGGCCGCAACGGGGGCCGCAGCCGCCGACGGCCGTCTGAGCGGGGTGGCGGCCACGACCAGCTGGGCGGCCCTCCGGGCCACCTCGGCTTCGGCAGCGGCCTTGCGCAGTTCCGCTGCGGCCTCCACGGAGGCCATCGCGGTCTGGGCGACGGAGCCGCGCGAGAGATGCATCGGCAGCGGCAGCGGATGCGGCGTCCAGCTGTGGGCCGCGACCGGTGTTTCCTCGAGCTGCACGGGCTCGAACGTCTGCCCGACCCGCGACGCGGTGGCGGATTCGCCGGTTCCGACCCCGGCGGCGTGCCCCTCGTGGGCGCGCCGAGCGGTGCGGGCCAGGCGCGACAGGGCGCCGAAGGCGAGGGCAGCCAGGACGAGGCCGCTGACCAGGACCGCCCCGGTTCCGCCGGCGGCGAGGGCGAAGGCGCCGGAGACGAACAGGACCACTCCGGTCAGAAGGAACAGGGAGGTCACTGCGCGCACGCGGCGCAGGCGGCTCGCTTTGCCGGCCGCACCGGAAGCGGCGGGCCTGGCGAGCGCGGAACGGCCTGCAGCGGCCTGGGCCACGGCCGCACGCTCCGTCGCGGAACGGGCCGCGG
>NZ_SOGW01000024.1:0-37746 GCF_004403075.1 Cryobacterium sp. TMT2-10
GCGAATCGCCGCCGGCGCACCGAGCTTCACCCGGCTTCTGGTGCACCCGGAGACCGGGGTGGTGCTCTCGGTCGGTCGAGACCGGTACAAGGTGCCCAAAGACCTCAAGAAGTACCTGCGGGTGAGGGACGAGACCTGCCGGTTCCCCGGCTGCAACCGGTCGGCAGCCCATTCGGACATCGACCATTCGCTGGACTGGCAGTTCAACGGTTTGACCGCCGAGGACAACCTCGCCCACCTGTGTCCGCCGTGCCACGCGCTCAAAAGCGAGACCCGGTGGACGGTACAACACCTCGAGGGCGGTGTCCTCCAGTGGAGGTCGCCGAGCGGGCGCGCATTCGTGACCGAGCCGGCCACGTTCATCCGTGCGGTGGCACCTGAACCACCACCACCGCCGGAACCCGACCCAGGGTTGCCTACCGCCGCTGAAATCGCAGATCCTGCGATGAAAACTCCCCCCGTGTTAGGGTAGTAGCTGGTCTTACGACCCTTCACCAGGACGCGAACACGCAGCCACGACCCCATTGGGACGGCCATTTCGTATGGTGAGGCCCTGACGGATGCGGTCCCATGATCGCTCCAGCCCACGCCCGAAACGGCGTCGAGGCCGGTCACGGCCTACCCGTCCGACACAGCGCGCACCCGACACGTCGGCCGTCAAGACGGCCGCGCCCGGCGTGCCGGGGAGAATCCGTGACCGAAACCATTGCCGTGAAGGCAGATCGACTGTACAAAGCGTTCGGGCGTCGCCCGCACGAGGTAGTCAAGAAAATGAAAGCGGGATCGAGCCGCGACGAGGTGTCCTCGCTGGGCACCGCCGCCGTGATCGACGCCTCCTTCGAGGTGCACCGTGGCGAGATATTCGTGGTGATGGGGCTGTCCGGCTCGGGCAAGTCCACCCTGATCCGCATGCTCAACGGTCTACTGGATGCCACCTCCGGCACCGTGACCGTGGCGGGTCAGCCGATCACCGGCATCCCGGCCGCCCAGCTGCGGGACGTGCGTCGCAAGAACATCTCCATGGTCTTCCAGCACTTCGCCCTGCTGCCGCACCGCTCGGTCATCGACAATGTGGCCTACGGACTCGAGGTGCAGGGTATGGGGCGCGAGGAACGCCTGGCCAAGGCCCGCACCATCATCAGTCTCGTGGGGCTCGACGGCTGGGCCGACAGCCTGCCGTCTGAACTCTCCGGTGGGATGCAGCAGCGCGTCGGCCTCGGCCGCGCACTCGCCGCCGACACCGATGTGCTGCTGATGGACGAGGCCTTCTCGGCTCTCGACCCGCTGATCCGCCGCGAGATGCAGGAACAGCTGATCGAGCTGCAGGCCGAGCTCGGCAAGACCATCATCTTCATCACGCACGACCTCAACGAGGCCATGTTCCTGGGTGACCGCATCGCGGTCATGCGCGACGGGCGGATCGTTCAGATCGGCACGCCGGAAGAGATCCTCACCGACCCGGCCAACGATTACGTCGCCCAGTTCGTGCAGGACGTCGACCGTGCCCGGGTGCTGACCGCTGCCAGTGTGATGGAGCCGGTGCGCGCCGTCGTCACGACCACCGGTGGTCCGCGTGCCGCCCTCCGCATCATGCGCGACTTCCAGACTTCCGCCGCGTTCGTGCTCAACCGCGACGGCAGCTTCGCCGGGGTCGTTCGCGACCGCGACGTGCTCAAACTCGTCAAGGCCGGGGACGCCGACCTGCGCTCGATCATCCTGGGCGACGCCGTCTCGGTCAGCCCGGATGCCCCGCTCGTCGAGCTGGTCGAACCCTCGGTTGAGAGCGACCTGGCCATTGCCGTCGTCGACGAGAAGAAGCGCCTGCTCGGCGTCATCCCCCGGGTGACCCTGCTGGCCGCGCTCGGCAACGTGAGCACGAACACCGGTGACCTGCCCGTGATCGAGCCGGCGGCGACCATCTCCGTCAGCATGATCACCGAAACCCTGCGCGAAACCGCGCTGGAAGGAGCCGCACTGTGAACGACTTCCGCCTTCCCCTCGGCACCATCGTCGAGGGCTTCATCGACTGGATCACCGACACGTTCGGTTTCTTCTTCGACTTCATCCGGGCCGCCTTCGACGGTGCGTATGAGCTGGTCGACTTCCTGCTGGTGACGCCGCCCTTCTGGGTGATCATCGTGCTCGCGGCGGGACTGGCCCTGGCCACCCGCGGCTGGAAATTCATGGTCGGAACAATCCTCGGCCTCACGGTGATCGTCGGCGTCGACCAGTGGGAAAACGCGATGGACACCCTCGCGCTGGTGCTCGTCGCCAGTGTGCTGGCGATCGCTTTCAGCCTGCCGCTGGGAATTCTGGCGGCCAAATCGACGGTGGCGTCCAACATCATCCGCCCGATTCTGGACTTCATGCAGACCATGCCGGCCTTCGTGTACCTGATTCCCGCGCTGATCCTGTTCCGCGTCGGCGTCGTTCCCGGCATCGTGGCCACCATCATCTTCGCGATGGCTCCGGGAGTGCGCCTGACCGAACTGGGTATCCGCGGGGTGGACCGGGAAGTCGTCGAAGCCGGCCAGGCCTTCGGCGCCTCGCCGTGGCGGATACTCCGCCAGATCCAGCTGCCGCTGGCCATGCCGACCATCATGGCCGGTATCAACCAGGTCATCATGCTCTCCCTGTCGATGGTCGTCATCGCAGGAATGGTCGGTGCCGGTGGGCTCGGAGCGGATGTCGTCGCCAGCCTGAACCGCATCGATGTCGCACTCGGCTTGGAGGCCGGCCTGGCCGTGGTGATCCTCGCGATCTTCCTCGACCGACTGACCGCGGCCCTCGGCACCGGCGACACCCCCCTCGGCCGCATCCTCGCGGCCCGCAAGCGTCGCAGCCAGCAAGCTCTGGCTGCCTGACCTGCTCACTGTTGCACCCCGGTCACCGTCAGGTGACCCGAAAGGAAACACCATGAAGAAACGATCACTGTCCCTCCTCGCCATCGGAGCCGTCGGGCTTCTCGCCCTGTCCGGCTGCGCGGCCTCCGAAGCGGAGACCGTCGGAAACGGCAATAAGGACAAGAAAGACATCACCATCGCCGTGTTCAACGGCTGGGACGAAGGCGTCGCGGTGTCCGAACTCTGGAAGGCCATCCTCGACGAGAAGGGCTACAACGCCGAGCTGGAATACGCTGACGTCGCCCCCGTCTACTCCGGTCTCTCCACCGGCGACTACGACCTGAACATGGATGTCTGGATGCCCAAGACCCACGCGTCCTACGTCAAGGAATACGGCGACGACATCGTCGATCTGGGGGCCTGGAACAAGGAATCACGGCTGACCATCGCCGTGAACGAGGACGCCCCGATCGACTCCCTCGACGAGCTGGCCAAGAACGCCGACAAGTTCGGCAATCGCATCGTCGGGATCGAGCCCGGAGCCGGCCTGACCAAGGCGACCACCGAGAAGGTCATCCCGACCTACGGCCTCGAGGACATGGAATACCTGACCTCGTCGACCGCCGCCATGCTCACCGAACTCACCGCGGCCACCAAAGCCGGCGAGAACATCGCCGTGACCCTCTGGGAGCCGCACTGGGCGTACGGTTCGCTGCCGATCAAGACCCTCGACGACCCCAAGGGCGCGCTGAAGGGCAAGGAGAGTCTGCACTCCTACGCCAAGGCCGACTTCGCCGACGACTTCCCGCGGGCCACCACCTGGATCAAGGGCTTCGACATGGACCTCGACAAGCTGTACTCGCTCGAAAAGGCCATGTTCGTCGACTACGACGGCAAGGACTACGAGCCGATCGTGGCGAAGTGGATCTCCGAAAACCAGGATTACGTGGACTTGCTCACCAGCAAGTAGCGCAACCCCACAAGGCCCGGATCCCCTCGATCCGGGCCTTTTTCGCGCACTATCGGTGGATGGCGGACACGATCGACCCCGCCCACGCGACCGCTTTCTCGAGCTCGCCCGCCGCCAGGGGACCGTGCGTGCCCTCCACGACGAACCCCACGGGCCTGGCCACGATATGGGCGCCCGCCCGCTCGAGGGCGTGCGCCATCTTGCCGGCGGCGTCTCCGTGGATGAACAGCCTGAGCCGCGTGTCGAACGCCGCGGCCCGCACCCCTCGCAGGGTTCCGTGGCTGAACTGGGCGAGGAACGTCTGCATCCGCGGCGAGGGACGCCAGCCGTTGACCGGGCCGCCCACGACGAGGAGTTCGACGCCGGTGAGACTGTCGAGTCCCAGACCGGCAACGGGAACGGCTCGGGTGTCCTCGCCGAGCTCTGCGGCAATCGCCTCGGCGATCACCTGGGTGTTGCCGAAGTTCGAGTCGTAGACGACGAGCGTGCTCATGTTTCCTGTGCCCATGGTGTCCTCCACTATCGGGTCCGGGGAGGTTCTGCCCTGATCAGTCTGCCCCCGGCCATGCGGACCGGCAAGGGATGCGGCGCCTCGGCCGGGGAGCGGTTCAGTCGTCGAGGCCGCGGGCCACCAGGGCCTCGCCGATCGCGTCCGCCGCATACAGGGAGCGCACCACGACCGGCACAGCGAGGGCCAGCAGAGATCCCTGGGTTCCCCGGGCCCGGCGGGCCTCGATCACCTCGGTCACGATCTCGGCGACGAGGGGGATGCAGCGCAGGGTGAGGGCCACGAGCAGTCCGACCCGGTCGGCGTCGATCCAGCGGCGCAACGGCCGCAGCATCCGTTGGAACCCCTCGAGCACGGCCGTGACCGTGGTGGTCAGGGTGAACAGTGCGGCCAGCGCCACCGCGATCAGCAGGCGCCCGGCCATCAGGCCGGCGACGGTCCAGCCCGCGAACAGAGCCTGCACGGGCACGGCGATCAGCAGGACCCAGAGGATCGGCCCGATCTGCTGCCAGGCCGGTGCCAGGGGCACGCGCGCCACGAGGTAGAGCCCGAACACGACCGCGAGGGCGGCGCCGAGTTGCCACGGCTCCCCGAGCAGCCCCACGATCATCACCCCGGCGGAGAGCAGCGCCAGCTTGAGCAGCATCGGTGCACGGTGGATGAGCGAGTGCCCGGGGTGGTACAGCCCGATCATGCCAGCAGTGCCCGATACGACCCGAGGGCGGCCTCCGGCGTGCCGTCGGCGACGACCCGGCCGTCCTCGATCACCACCACACGGTCGAAGGCGGCCAGCAACTCGAGCTGGTGGGTCACCACGATGACCTGCTGGCTCATCCCGAGCAGGAGCTCGGTGATCCGGCGGGCGTTCCGCGCGTCGAGCAGGGTGGTCGGTTCGTCCGCCACCACGATCTGCGGTTCAGCGACGAGCACGGCGGCCAGGGCGAGCAGCTGTTTCTGACCGCCGGACAGTCGGTGCGCCGGGTGGTCGGCATGCTGGCTGAGGCCGAACCGATCCAGCGCGGCCGTCGTTCGGGCGGCTACCTCATCCCGGGTCAGCCCGCGCCGCCGCAGGGTGAACGCGACGTCCTCCGCGACGGTGGGCATGACGATCTGGTTGTCCGGGTTCGTGAAAATGAACCCCACCTTGCGCCGCACCTCTTTGGCGTTGCGGGCCACGTTCAGCCCGTCGACCGTGACCGTTCCGCTGTCGGGGGTGATCAACCCGTTGATCAGCCGCACCAGCGTGGACTTGCCGGAGCCATTGGCGCCGACGATCCCAACCCTCCGCTCGGTGAGATTCAGACGGATGTCGCGTAGCACCATCCGTTCGCCGAACGCATGCGAGACCCCGTCGAAGCTGATCGAGCTCATCGGCGACCGGCGAAGACCTTCGACGTGCGGGCTGACCGGCGACGCACCGGGATCAGCCCGGGGTAGGCCTTGTGCACCTGGCGTGCGACCAGCACGGTGACGACAGCCTTGAGCACGTCACCCGGCAGGAATTTCACGCTGTCGACCGCCGCAACCCAGACCGGCAGGCCCAGGTTCAGCGCGGTGACCGGTACGCCGACGAGGTAGACCACGACGATGCCGCCCAGCACGGTCGCACCCAGCGCGGCCCAGAACGGGTAGCGGGGGAGCAGCCTCCCGGTCAGGTAGCCGATGACCACCACGCCCAGCAGCCAGCCGTAGAGGTAACCGGCCGCCGGGCTCGTGGTGAACCAGACCAGCCCGCCGCGGCCGCCCGACAACAGGGGCAGGCCCGCCGCGGCCAGCACAAGGAGCAGCGCCACGGCGAAGAAGCCCTTCCGGGCGCCGAGCACGGCGCCCGCCAGCATCACCCCCAGGGTCTGGAAGGTGATCGGCACGGCCACCGCACCGATGGTCAGGGCGCCCGGCAGCCCCAGGGCAGCGATCAGGGCGGCGAAGATGGCAATCTGCGCGAGATCACGGACGGTGAGTGTGCGGGTGCGGGTGCGTGCGGTCATGCTCTTCAATCTAGAATCCTCCGGCGGCCCCGTTCCGACGAAGACCTACAAAGAATATGACCGAACTCTATAATCCTGGGCCGGCGGCGGATGTTCCGACCGGCACGGAGCCGGCGACGATCGCGTCAGCCGCCAGCGCCAGCGCCAGGTGGGACAGTGCCTGCGGCGTGTTGCCCGCCTGGTGACCGTAGCGAACGTCGTACTCCTCGGAGAGCAGGCCGACGTCGTTGGAGAGTGCTACCAGACGCTCCATCAGGGCCGTCGCGTCGGAGCCCCTGCCGGACGCGGCATACTGTTCGACCAGCCAGAACGAGCACGCCAGGAATGGTTGCTCGCCCGCGGGGAGACCGGCCACGGTCGTGTCGGTGCGGTAGCGCAGCACCAGGCCGCCGCTGAGAAGGTCGGCCTCGATCGCGGCCACCGTGCCGAGCATCCGTGGATCGTCCGGCGCGCAGAAGCCGACCTGGGGGAGTACGAGCAGGGATGCGTCCACATCGCTACCGCCGAAGTACTGGGTGAAGATGTTGCGCTCCGCGTCGAATCCGTGCCGCTCGATGTCCAGCCGCACCTTCTCGCGCAATTCGGCCCAGCGCTCGACCGGCCCGTCGAGTCCGAACTCGCTCACGCCGCGCACCATCCGGTCGAAGGCCGCCCAGACCATCACGCGGGAGTGGGCGAATTCGCGGGCCGGTCCGCGCACCTCCCAGATGCCCTGGTCCGGGCGAGACCAGTTGTGCTCGAGGTAGTCGATCAGGGCCCGCTGCAGCGGCCAGGAGAACTCCGTTTCAGTGATCCCCGCCTCGCGGGCAGCGTGCAGCGCAACCAGCACCTCGCCGATGACGTCGGCCTGGAACTGGTTGACGGCGCCGTTGCCCACCCGCACCGGTCCGGCGCCGCGGTATCCCGGCAGGCTGGTCAGCTCGCGTTCGGGGAGGTAGCGTTCGCCCGAGAGCCCGTACATGATCTGCACATCCTCCGGGTCGCCGGCAACCGCCAGCAACCGCCCGCAACAGCCAGGCCCGCCAGCCCTGGGCCTCCACCTCGTATCCGTGGGACAGCAGCACGGACCGGGTGAGGGCGGCATCCCGGAGCCAGACGTACCGGTAATCCCAGTTGCGGTGCCCGCCCCGGGACTCGGGAAGGGACGTGGTCGCGGCAGCCACGATTCCCCCGGTGGTCTCGTGCGTGAGCGCACGCAGCACGAGCATCGATCGCACCACCTCGTCCCGGAAAGCGCCTTCGTGGGTGTACGAGCGCGCCCAGCCCTGCCACCACTCGGCCGTGCGGTGCAGGGAGTCGGTGACATCCAGGGCGTGTGGCGGCTCCTCGTGCGACGGGTACCAGGCCAGTTGCAGGTCGACGGTCTCGCCGGCCGCGACGGTCAATTGCGAGACGTGCCGGTGGTCCGCCGGAGTCAGGCCGGGACCCCGCAGGATCACGGCGTCCGGACCCGCCACGGCGATCAGGTCACGCTGGTCTCCGCGGCGGAGCTGGCGAACCCAGGGCATGGTCGTCGCACAGCCGAAGCGGATGCGTAACTCCTGGCCCATCCGCACCGATCCGGAGATGCCCAGCACCCGGCGCACCAGGTCCGATCGCCGATCGCCGTGGGGCATGAAATCCAGGACCCCCACCTGCCCCGTCTCCGTCGTCCAGACCTGGGACAGGATGAAGGTGCCGTCGACATAGGAGCGTGTGCAGGTGGCCGAATCGTCCACGGGCGCCAGGAGCCATCGTCCGTGGTCCTCGTCGCCGAGGAGGGCCCCGAACATCGAGGCCGAGTCGTAGCGGGGCAGGCAGAGCCAGTCAATGCTCCCGTCCCGGCCGACGAGGGCCGCGGTGTGGCAGTCGCTGATCAGGGCATAATCTTCGATGTTGAGCGCCATGCAGACACCCTGCCAGCTAGGTTTGTCAGATGACCGCGCACATCTCGACGTTTCTTCTCCTGGGTGCGGGCGGGGACCTGTCATCCCGCCTTCTCATGCCCGCCCTGGGTCAGCTCCTGACGAAGCAGCCCGAGCGCCGGCTGCAGCTGGTCGGAGCGGGGCGGGAAGAATTCACTCCGGCCGCCTGGCGGGCCGTCGTGAAGAAATCGTTCGCCACGGCCGGAGCCTCAGGGTCCGCCGTGGACAGGGTCATCGCCGAGACCACGTATCACACGGCGAATCCCGCGGATCCGGCGGACCTCGCCCGGGTGCTGGCGGAATGCGAGGGCGTGCCGGCCGTGTACCTGGCCGTGCCTCCCGCCGTCGCCGCCCTGGTGTGTGACGCGCTCGCCGAGGTCGGGCTGCCGGCGGGCGCCCAGATCGCCCTCGAGAAACCCTTTGGCGTCGATGAGGAGAGCGCCGTCGCCCTGAACGCCCGGCTCGCCGGATTCGTGCCCGAGAACCAGATCCATCGCGTTGACCACTTTCTGGAGCGCTCCACCGTCTACAACCTGCTCGGGCTCCGATTCGCCAACCGGATCTTCGAACCGCTGTGGAGCAGCGAGCACATCGAGCGTGTGGACATCGTCTACGACGAGCAGCTCGGCCTGGAGGGCCGGGCGGGGTACTACGACCGCGCCGGCGCTCTGGTCGACATGATCCAGAGTCACCTTCTGCAGGTGCTGGCCGTGCTGGCCATGGAGCCACCGTCCTCTCTGGGAGCGGCCGACCTCCGGGATGCGAAGGGAATCGTGCTGCGCGCCACCCGGCTGCGCAACGGCAACCCCGCACGCAATAGCCATCGCGCTCGCTACACCGCCGGTGTCGTCGACGGGCACTCCGTGCCGTCGTACGTCGATGAGCACGGGGTGCGGGCGGAGAACAATACCGAGACTCTGGCCGAGGTCACTCTCGAGATCAACACCTGGCGCTGGGCGGGCGTCCCGTTCACCCTGCGATCAGGGAAGGCCCTCGCCGAGCGCCGCCGTGAAATCGTGATCACTTTCAAACCGGTGCCGTACCTGCCGACCGGGTTCGGCGCCCAGCCGGGCCCGACCGTCCTGCGGATCCTGCTGGTCCCGGACGAGATCTCGCTGGAACTGAACCTCAACGGCCCGGGGGACCCGCTCACCCTTGACCGGGTGCACCTCAACGCGGCATTCGGGCCGGGTCAACTGCTGGCGTACGGCGAGGTGCTCGAGGGAGTGCTCGGCGGGGATCCGACGCTCTCGGTGCGTGGGGACTCCGCGGAAGAGTGCTGGCGCATCGTGGCGCCGGTGCTTGCCGCCTGGCGCACGGATGCCGTACCCCTGGGGGACTATCCGGCGGGGACCACGGGCCCGGCGGATTGGAAACCCGTCGGCTGACTGACCCAGGAGCCCAGACCGGTCGGTCTGGCTGCTCGCGCCGCTCTTAAGCGACGAGTCGGGCGCGATCCGTCGACTCGGCCGCTTCGGGCGCGGCCGAGGAGAAGTGGGGCAGTGCCACGGGGGCCAGGGCTGCTCGCTCCGGCTCGGCCCACACGGAAATCGGGGCCGGCGTCCAGGACAGGGCCGTCGGCTCCGCCGAGACCTCGCCGCGCAGGGCAGCCGTCTCGATGCGCAGCACGGCAGCGAGCGAGGACGCGATCTGGTGTGCCTTCAGGCCGTGGAAGATCACATCGGTGTCGTCGCTGCTGCGGGGCACGAGGGTCCACTGCCCCTGGGTTCCGACAAGCTGCGCGAGCTGCTCGTGCAGAAGAGCGAAGACCTGTTCGTCGGTGAGCTCGGCCAGGGGCGGCGGGGTGACCGGCGCCACCGGTTCGACGCGACGTCGACGACCAAACATCGGGGAGCCCCTCTCGGCTGTGCTGAGTATTACTCCCAGTGTGCCGCCTTCACGCAGGCAAACCGTTCTGACACGCCGCAGAACCCCCGGTCAGTGCTCGATCTGGCGCTCGTCGGCGTCTTCGATGATCGTGCCGACGGCGACGGCGAAACTGAGTCCCCAGCCGATCCACATCAGGACCAGACGCCAGTCGTGTTTCTCGGTGCGGGTGGCGTGCAGGATGTTCAGCCCGCCGGCCAGTACACCGAGCATGGCACTGCTGAAAATGAACTTGCGCATAAAAGGGCCTCCTGCCTCCACGCTACCCGGCCCACCGGATATTCCTGTGATCCGACCCGTTTTTTCACCGGCCACTGCCCGCTGCCCGCCGCCCCACGAACTGCTCGCGAACCAATTCGACGGAGATTTTGCCGATATCGTGCCCCGGCGCACCGATTGGGTGGTTTTAACTCAAAATCTCCGTCGAATTGGTTCGACGCCGGGCCTGCTTCACCGGCACGGACTTCGTCGGAGCGGGCGGGCTGGTTCGCCGACCGGTCAGGGGGTGTTCGGGCCCTGGCCGATGCTCAGCCAGGCGTCGGTTCCGGGCTGGGGTCGGGCTCCGCCCCGGCTGCCCGGCCCGGTGCCGGGGGCGCTGCCCGGGCGGGAAGCGCGGGCGTTCTTCATCGCCTGGAGTTGGCGGTCGACGTCTGCTTTCGTCGTGCCGGCCGACAGCTGGCGTTCGAGGTCCGCGTCGGGCGCGGCGGTGGCATCGCTCAAGGCGCCGCTGGAGAGCAGCTCGTCGGTGGCGGCGGCGCGGGCCTGCATCTGCGCGACCCGGTCTCTGGCCCGGTCGAGGTTGATGCCGACATCGCTCATCTGGGAGCCGATCCCCGCCGCGGCCTGGTTGGCCCTCACCCGCGCCTCGGACGCGGAGTAGGTGGCCTTGATCGTCTCTTTCTCCGTGCGGAAGGCGGCGACCCGTTCAGCGAGGCGACGCTCGTTGTCGTGCAGTTGCGCCTGCTGGTGTTCCAGCGCGGTGTACCGGTTCTGCAGGGCCGCGACCTGGCTCTCGAGGAGGGAGCGGCGCTCGAGTGCCGTGCGGGCGAGGTCTTCCCGTCCCTGGTTCAGAGCCTCCTGGGCCTGGTCGGCCAGCCGCTGGTAGCGGGAGCCCATTTCCTGCCCCTGCAGCTCGATCCGTTTCTTCGTCGTCGCCACCTCGGCCAGTCCCTGCCGCATCTGCTGCAGCATCCTGACCTGTTGCTCGTAGCTGTCGTCGGGGGCCTCCCGGGGGTCCTCCAGCCGGGTCAGGGCTCGGGACGACTTGCTGCGAAGGATGACCCGCAGCCGCGAGCTGATGGTCATGATCCGTTCCCCCCGGTCAGACGGTTCGTGGACCCCCGGTGCATCGCCTCAAGGACAGGAGGGGAGGGGAATGCGTCGTGGCCGTTGAGCGTGCGCAACTCCTGCACTCCGGCCCTCAGCGCGTCGACCTCATGGTCGACATCGGAATGCAGGGTCATCAGGCTGTCGTCGGTCAGGTCGCCGAGGCCGGAAGCGACGGCCGAGCGCAGGCGGCGCACCAGCACGGCGACCTGGTCGACCCGGCGGCGCGCCACCGGTATCGCCTCGGCGAGAACGGCGGGATCGCTCTCGCTCTGCAGCAGCCGCAACTGCGTTTCCAGCGTCGCGCCCTCGCTCCGGACCCGGCGAAAGAGCCGCGGGAGTTCGCCGAGCGGGCCCTCGCTGCTTCGGGCCAGGTCGACCGCTGCCTGCCCGCTGTCGAGAGTGTCCTGCAGCCGCACGCGCAGCTTCAGGACCTCGCGTTGCGGGCCCCGGACCACCCGGGCTTGTGAGCGCAGAACCGCGCCGGTCAGCATCCGGCTCGGGCGAAGGCGTTTGTAGAGCATGCGCACCACGACGAAGGTCACGATGAAGGAAACAAGGATGATGACGAAGAGTGCGATCAGCACCGAACTGAGCGTTGTCATGGGTCCGCCTTTTTCGAACGGTTCTCGTTGGGTCATGCCACGTCGCGACACGTTTGCAAACCAAAATACGCCGCTTTCCGACCCGCTGGTAGCCTTGAAAGTCCACCCAGGCGATCGCCTCCGCGCCCGCCGGAACGGACGAGACCATTTCTTCTTCAGCCGAACCCACGGCATCCGCCGATGGCCACGACGTGACCTATTCCCTGGTCGTGGTCTCCAACCGCCTCCCGGTCGAGATCGACGTCGCCGACGACGGCACCGAGAGTTGGCGCACCTCGCCCGGCGGGCTGGTCACCGCCCTGGAGCCGTTGATGCGGAGTTCCGACGGCGCCTGGGTCGGCTGGCCGGGAGTCGCCGACCGCACCTTCGAACCGTTCGAGAACGACGGCATCTCGATCGTGCCGGTGCGGCTGAGCGAAGCCGACCTCGAGGACTATTACGAGGGCTTCTCCAACGACACCATCTGGCCGCTGTACCACGACGTGATCGCACCGCCGAGCTTTCACCGCGAGTGGTGGGACGCCTATGTCCGGGTCAACCGGCGCTTTGCCGAGGCCGCCGCCGCCGCCGCGTCCACCGGCGCGACCGTCTGGGTGCACGACTACCAGCTGCAGCTCGTGCCACGGATGCTGCGCGAGGCGCGCNATCGGCTTCTTCAACCACATCCCCTTCCCGCCCTACGGGATCTACGCCCAGCTGCCCTGGCGCAAGCAGATCCTCGACGGCCTGCTGGGGGCCGACCTGGTCGGATTCCAGCGCCTGGCCGACGCGGGCAACTTCTCCCGGGCCGTGCGCCGCCTCTACGGTTACCCGACCCGCGGCGTCGCCATCGACGTTCCGGCGCCCGACGGCCAGACGCGGCGAGTGATCGCCAAACACTTCCCGATCTCCATCGACGCGGCCTCCTACGAGGAACTGGCCCGTGACCCCGAGGTTCAGGCGCGCGCCCGCCAGATCCGCGAAGACCTCGGCAACCCGAAGACCATCATGCTCGGCGTCGACCGCCTGGACTACACCAAGGGCATCGCGCACCGGATCAAGGCCTTCGGCGAGCTGCTCGCCGACGGCAGCCTGAGCGTCGAGGACGTCACCCTGGTGCAGGTGGCCAGCCCCTCCCGCGAACGGGTCGGGCCTTACATCGCGCTGCGGGACGAGATCGAACTGGCGGTCGGCCGGCTCAACGGGGACTTCTCGACCATCAGCCACACCGCCATCAGTTACCACCACCACGGCTACCCGCGGGAGGAGATGGTCGCCCTGTACCTGGCCGCGGACGTGATGCTCGTCACCGCGCTCCGGGACGGCATGAACCTCGTCGCCAAGGAATACGTCGCTGTGCGCTTCGACCGCGACGGCGTACTCGTCCTGAGCGAGTTCGCCGGGGCCGCCGACGAGCTCAAGCAGGCCGTGCTGATCAACCCGCACGACATCGACGGGGTAAAGGCGGCCATCCTCCGGGCGATCGCCATGCCCCGCCCGGAACGTCAGCGACGGATGCGCGCGCTGCGCCGCAAGGTCTTCGACAACGACGTCGCCGCCTGGTCCTCGTCCTTCCTCCGCACCCTCACCGAAGGAGCCGCCGTGCGCCCCGGAATCCCCGACGCCCTCGTGGGCGCGCTCCGCGAGGTCAGCGGCGCGGACAAGCTCCTCGTGGCCCTCGACTTCGACGGGACCCTCGCCCCGCACGTCGACCGGCCGGAAGATGCGCGGGCCGTGGACGGCACCCGGGGCGCCGTGCAGCGCCTGCTCGACCTGGACGGAGTGCGGGTGGCCTTCGTCTCCGGCCGGGCCCTGGTCAGCCTGCGGTACGTGTCCGACCCGCAGGATGACGTGCTGCTCACCGGCTCCCACGGGATCGAGGTGCAGCTCGACACCGCCGACATCCAGTTGGATCTCGTGGCCGCCGAACTGGAACAACTGGAAACCCTGAACCGGGTGCTCGAGGGCATCTCCGCATCCGTCGAGGGCACCTGGATTGAGCGAAAGCCCGCGGGGCGCGCCCTGCACACCCGCCTGGCCACGCCGCAGGCCGGCCAGGCCGCCCAGAAGGAGGCCAGGGACCAGCTCAGCGTGCTGATACCCGGGATGACCGTGCGCGCCGGCAAGGACGTGCTCGAGTTCGCGGTGCGGGGCAGCACCAAGGGGGACGCGCTCGAGCGGCTCCGCGAGTACACGGGAGCCGACCGGGTGTTCTACGCCGGGGACGACCTGACCGACGAGGACGCCTTCGCGGTGCTGCACGAGGGTGACCTCGGCCTCAAGATCGGCGCCGGGCCGTCACTGGCCGGCTACCGCGTGCGGGGGCCTGAGGAGGTTCCCCGGGTGCTGGGAATCATCGCGGACATCCGGGAGGCGGCCGCCACCGCGGCCGAGGCCCGGGCGAACTGAGCCCCACTTCGAGGTTCTAGACTCAGTGCATGACTGAGATCGATCTGAAGCCACGCAGCCGCGACGTGACAGACGGGATCGAAGCCACCACTTCTCGTGGGATGCTTCGTGCCGTCGGGATGGGAGACGCCGACTGGGAAAAACCCCAGATCGGTATCGCCAGTTCCTGGAACGAGATCACCCCCTGCAACCTGTCGCTGGACCGCCTCGCGCAGGCCGCCAAGGAAGGCGTGCACGGCGGCGGCGGCTACCCGCTTCAGTTCGGCACCATCTCGGTCTCCGACGGCATCTCGATGGGCCATGAGGGCATGCACTTCTCCCTGGTGTCCCGCGAGGTCATCGCCGACTCGGTCGAGGTCGTCATGCAGGCCGAGCGACTCGACGGCTCCGTGCTCCTGGCCGGCTGCGACAAGTCGCTCCCCGGCATGCTGATGGCCGCCGCGCGCCTCGACCTGGCCAGTGTCTTCCTCTACGCCGGCTCGATCGCGCCCGGCTGGGTCAAGCTCTCCGACGGCACCGAAAAAGACATCACCATCATCGACTCGTTCGAAGCGGTCGGCGCGGTGAAGGCCGGGCGGATGTCTGAAGCCGACGCCAAGCGGATCGAGTGCGCCTTCGCCCCCGGCGAGGGTGCCTGCGGCGGCATGTACACCGCCAACACGATGGCCAGCGTCGCCGAGGCCCTCGGCATGAGCCTGCCCGGCTCCGCCTCGCCCGCCTCCGCCGACCGCCGCCGCGACTACTACGCGCACCGCTCCGGCGAGGCCGTCGTCAACCTGCTGCGCCTGGGGATCACGGCCAGGGACATCCTGACCCGCAAGGCCTTCGAGAACGCGATCGCGGTGGCGATGGCGTTCGGCGGCTCCACCAACGTGGTGCTGCACCTGCTGGCCATCGCGAACGAGGCCGAGGTCGACCTGACCCTCGACGACTTCAACCGGATCGGCGACAAGGTTCCCCACATCGGCGACCTCAAGCCGTTCGGCAAGTACGTCATGAACGACGTGGACCGCCACGGCGGGGTTCCCGCCGTCATGCGCGCCCTGCTCGAGGCCGGGCTGATCCACGGCGACGCGCTCACCGTGACCGGCAAGACCGTCGCCGAGAACCTGGCCGAGGTCGACCCACCCGAACTGGACGGCGAGGTGCTGCGCACGCTCGACAACCCGATCCACGCCAGCGGCGGCATCACCATCCTCAAGGGGTCGATGGCCCCCGAGGGCGCCGTCGTCAAGACCGCCGGCTTCGACTCCGACGTGTTCGAGGGCCCGGCCCGCGTGTTCGAGCGCGAGCGCGCCGCCATGGACGCCCTCACCGAGGGCACGATCGAGAAGGGTGACGTGGTCGTCATCCGCTACGAGGGCCCGAAGGGCGGCCCGGGAATGCGGGAGATGCTCTCGATCACTGCGGCCATCAAGGGCGCCGGGCTCGGCGCCGATGTACTACTCTTAACGGACGGTCGATTCTCAGGCGGCACAACCGGACTGTGCATCGGCCATATAGCACCCGAAGCGGTGGACGCAGGTCCAATCGCCTTCGTGCGCGATGGTGATCTCATACGGGTCGATATCGCAGCTCGCACGCTCGACCTACTGGTCGACCCTGATGAGCTGGCCGTCCGGAGTGTTGGCTGGGCCGCTCTGCCTCCGCGCTACACCCGGGGCGTTCTCGCCAAGTATTCGAAGCTCGTGCAGTCCGCGGCCGTTGGCGCCGTGACCGGCTAGCTCACCATTCGCAATCGAACTAGGGATTTGATTTCATGACCGCGGACACCTCACCCGTGCCATCGCCATCGCCATCGCCATCGCCATCGCCCTCGCCCTCGACCGCCGCCGCGTCCGTGGACGCGGGCCAGGGCAAGCCGGAGATCCTGACCGGCTCGGGGGCCATCATCCGATCGCTGGAACTGCTGGGAGTGACCGACGTCTTCGGCCTGCCCGGCGGCGCCGTGATCCCGCTCTACGACGAGCTGATGACACAGGACTCCATCCGGCACATCCTGGTGCGCCACGAACAGGGCGCCGGCCACGCGGCCGAGGGCTACGCGTCCGCCAGCAACCGGGTGGGCGTGGCCATCGCCACCTCCGGCCCGGGCGCCACCAACCTGGTCACGGCCATCGCCGACGCCTACATGGACTCGGTGCCGATCCTCTGCATCACCGGTCAGGTCTTCTCGACCCTGATGGGCACGGATGCGTTCCAGGAGGCCGACATCGTCGGCATCACCATGCCGATCACCAAGCACTCCTTCCTGGTCAAGCGGGCCGAGGACATCCCCGCGGCCATCGCCTCGGCGCACCTGATCGCCTCCACCGGCCGTCCCGGCCCCGTGCTCGTGGACATCACCAAGGACGCCCAGCAGCAGAAGGCGCCCTTCATCTGGCCGCCGAAGCTCGACCTGCCCGGCTACCGCCCCATCACCAAGGCGCACGGCAAGCAGGTGCAGGCCGCGGCCCAGCTGCTCGCCGAGGCGAAGAAGCCCGTGCTCTACGTCGGCGGCGGCGTCATCCGCGCCCGGGCGTCGGAAGAACTGCTCGCCTTCGCCGAGCTGACCAACACGCCCGTCGTCACCACCCTGATGGCCCGAGGCGCGTTCCCCGACTCCCACCAGCAGCACCTGGGCATGCCCGGCATGCACGGAACCGTGTCCGCGGTGCTGGCCCTGCAGGAATCCGACCTGATCATCGCGCTCGGCGCCCGGTTCGACGACCGGGTCACCGGCAAGGTCTCCGAGTTCGCGCCGCACGCCTCGATCGTGCACGTCGATGTCGACCCCGCTGAAATCGGCAAGATCCGCGCCGCCGATGTGCCGATCGTCGGCGATGCCAAGGATGTCATCGCCGACCTCACCGCCGCCTACGCGGCCGCCGCGAAGACGACGACCCCCGACATCAGCGCCTGGTGGACCTACCTCAGCGGCCTGCGCGAGGAATTCCCGCTCGGCTACGCGGAACCCACCGACGGGCTGATGAGCCCGCAGTTCGTGATCCAGCGCATCGGCGAACTGACCGGGCCGGAGGCCGTGTACGCGGCCGGCGTCGGCCAGCACCAGATGTGGGCCGCCCAGTTCATCAAGTACGAACGTCCCAACTCCTGGCTGAACTCCGGCGGAGCGGGCACGATGGGCTACTCCATCCCCGCGGCGATGGGCGCCAAGGTCGCCGAGCCCGACCGGGTGGTCTGGTCGATCGACGGCGACGGATGCTTCCAGATGACCAACCAGGAACTCGCCACCTGCACGATCAACAACATCCCGATCAAGGTCGCGATCATCAACAACTCCTCCCTGGGCATGGTGCGCCAGTGGCAGACCCTGTTCTACGACGGGCGGCACTCCTTCACCGACCTCAACACCGGGCACGGCTCCGACATGGTGCCGGACTTCGTGAAGCTGTCGGAGGCCTACGGCGCCCTCGCCATCCGCGTGACCAGCGCCGACCAGGTCGACGACGCCATCAAGCTGGCGCTCGCGACCAACGACCGCCCGGTCGTGATCGACTTCGTGGTCAGCCGCGACGCGATGGTCTGGCCGATGGTGCCGCAGGGCGTCAGCAACAGCTACGTCCAGTACGCCAAGGACCATGCACCGACCTGGGGAGAGGAATAACCATGACCAGCCACGTTCTGAGCCTCCTGGTCGAGGACAAGCCCGGCCTGCTGACCCGCGTCGCCGGCCTGTTCGCCCGCCGCGGATTCAACATCGAGAGCCTCGCCGTCGGTCACACCGAGGTCCCCGGTCTGTCCCGCATCACGATCCTCGTCGACGTCGAGGACGCCCCGCTGGAACAGGTGACCAAGCAGCTGAACAAGCTGATCAACGTGATCAAGATCGTCGAACTGGACCCGGCGCAGTCCGTGCAGCGCGAACACCTGCTCGTCAAGGTGCGCGCCGACAACACGACCCGGTCCATGGTGCTGGAAGCCGTCACGCTCTTCCGCGCCCGCGTCGTCGACGTGTCCGTGGACGCCGTCGTGATCGAGGTCACCGGCGACTCCGGCAAGACCCAGGCTCTGCTGCGCGTCCTCGAGCCCTACGGGATCAAGGAAATCGCCCAGTCCGGCCTGCTGGCCATCGGCCGCGGATCGAAATCCATCAGCGAACGCGTCTTCAAGAACTGACCTGCCGGTCTCCACCGTTTGACCTTCCGGTCTCCACCAGCTCGACCCAATCCCCACACTAAGGAGAATTACCCCGTGTCTGAGATTTACTACGACAAAGACGCCGACCTGTCGATCATCCAGGGCAAAAAGGTAGCCGTCATCGGCTATGGCTCGCAGGGCCACGCCCACGCGCAGAACCTCCGCGACTCGGGTGTCGAGGTCGTCATCGGCCTCAAGGAGGGCTCCAAGTCCAAGGCCAAGGCCGAAGAGGCCGGTTTCACCGTTCTCAGCACCGCCGAGGCATCCGCCTGGGCCGACGTCATCGTCATCCTCGCGCCCGACCAGGTGCAGCGTCACCTGTTCGCCGCCGACGTCCTGCCGAACCTGGCCGAGGGCAAGGCCCTCGTCTTCGGACACGGCTTCAACATCCGTTTCGGCTACATCCAGGCCCCCGAGGGCATCGACGTCGTCATGGTCGCCCCCAAGGGACCGGGCCACACCGTGCGCCGTGAGTACGAGGCCGGCCGCGGCGTCCCCGTGATCGTGGCCGTGGAGAAGGACGCGTCGGGCCAGGCCTGGCCGCTCACCCTCAGCTACGCCAAGGCGATCGGTGGCCTGCGCGCCGCCGGCATCAAGACCACGTTCACCGAAGAGACCGAAACCGACCTCTTCGGCGAGCAGGCCGTTCTCTGCGGCGGCGCGTCGCAGCTGATCCAGTACGGCTTCGAGGTTCTGACCGAGGCCGGCTACCAGCCGCAGGTCGCCTACTTCGAGGTGCTGCACGAGCTCAAGCTCATCGTCGACCTGATGTGGGAGGGCGGCATCGCCAAGCAGCGCTGGAGCGTCTCCGACACCGCAGAGTACGGCGACTACGTCTCCGGCCCGCGCGTGATCGACCCGCACGTCAAGGAGAACATGAAGGCCGTTCTCGCCGACATCCAGAGCGGCGCGTTCGCCGAGCGGTTCATCCAGGACCAGGACGCTGGAGCGCCGGAGTTCCTCGCCCTGCGCAAGAAGGGCGAAGAGCACCCGATCGAGGCCACCGGCCGCGAGCTGCGCAAGCTGTTCGCCTGGAACGCCTCTTCCGACGACGACTACGTCGACGGCGAAGCCGCGCGCTAACACCCAAGCGCGTATCAACAACGGGGCCGATCCACACGATCGGCCCCGTTTGCGCGTTAAAACCGCTGATGGCCCGGGGCATGCGTCCGGGGTGCTTGCCGCGGCCGGCAGGTGTTTAACATGGTTTCCAGTGGATGAACCCGGCCGCTTCCACTTTCCTCACGCGCGGCCAGCAGACATCGACGACGGCAATCGCAGGTGAACCCATGGGCAAGCAGACGACACGGCAGCAGAGCGGGCATCCCCACTCCCTCGACGCGGTGAACGACCTGCAGAGGCATATTTCCGGTCTCGTGATCACGGTCGGCGACACCGGCTACGACGAGGTCAGACGCGTCTGGAACGGCATGATCGACCGCCACCCGGTCGCGGTCGTGCGGGCTGCCGATGCGGGCGACATCGGTCCGGTGGTGCAGTTCGCCCGCGCCCACGGCCTCACCATCGATAACCTGGTCGCCGCCGAGGTCCTGACCGCGGCGGGGGAGAACGTGACGGCGAGCGACTCCGAGAACTCCGAACTGCTCTGGGGGCTGCGCGGAGGCGGCGGCAACTTCGGGGTGGTGTCCACGTTCACGTTCCAGGCGCATCCGCTGCCCGCCGAGGTGTTCTCCGGCAACCTCGTCTACGGTCGGGACCGCTGGCTGGAGGCGCTCCGCGCCTTCGAGGCCTGGACCCGAGACCTGCCCGCCGAGCTGACCTCGATCATCAGCTTCCTGGTGCCGCCGCCCGGCTGGGAGCCGGGGGACGACCCGCTGATGCTGCTCGGCTTCGCCTGGGCGTCACCGGACATCGCGGCCGGCGAGGAGATCGTGGACCAGACTGCGCCGGGCCGCGCCGCCCGACGCCGAGGTGGTCGAACCGGCGCGCTGGACCGCATGGCAGTCTGCCGTCGACGAGCTCTTCCCCCGGGGCGTGCGTGGGTACTGGAAGAACACCTCCTTCGACCGGCTCGACGACGACGTGATCCAGGTCATCGCCCGCCGGGCGGCCGAACAGACCTGGCGTGGGACGGGATTCGACATCCACCACATGGGCGGCGCGGTCGCACGGGTCGACGAGGAGGCCCCCCGTTCCCGAACCGGGCGGCACAGTTCTGGCTGAACATCTACGGCTTCTGGCCCGATGCCGCCGACGACGAAGCCCGGATCGCGTTCGTGCGCGGGTTCGCCGCCGAGATGGAGCCCTTCGCCTCGGGCTGCCAGTACGTGAACTTCCTCGGGGCGGAACCTGACCAGGACCCGCTGGCCGCAGCATTGGCCGTCTTCGGGCCCGCGAAACTCCGGCGCCTCAGCGGGCTCAAGCGCACCTGGGACCCGCACGGCGTCGTTGACCCGGTTCAGTAGGGCGACACCGTTCGCGGTGTGCCGGAAGTACCCCGGCTCGAAGACGAGCACCTGGCGCACGAGCGACGGATGCCGCAGCGCCAGCTGCAGCGCCACGATCCCGCCGGCGCTCGCGCCGAAGACCGCGGCGGGGGCGAGGCCCAGCGCCCGAAGCAGCGCCGCGGCGTCGTCGGCGTGCCGGGCCGAATCACACGGCCAGTCCTCGCGGCCGCTGCGCCGGGTGCCGCGAGGTTCCCACGTCACCACGGTGAAACCGGCCAGGCGCTCGGCGATCGGCCGGAACATCTCGGCGTCGTCGCTGGCGGCACCCATGAGGAGCACCGGCGGACCGGCGCCGCGCACTTCGGCGTACAGCCGGCATCCGTTCAGGTCATACCAGCCGATGCGCGGTTCCGGGGCGCCGGTAAGGGCGAAGGGATTGCCGTGGGACTCCCCATCCGTGATGGAAAAAGTCTACGGGAGTACCGTGTTCGACGCCGGGGGAATACCCGGAACCCGTCGACGAAGGAGTCACCATGAAGGCGCTTGTTTACCACGGTCCCGGCAAGAATGCCTGGGAGGACGTGCCCGACCCGACGATCGTCGAGTCGTCCGACGCGATCGTGCGGGTCGACACCACCACCATCTGCGGCACCGACCTGCACATCCTGAAGGGCGACGTTCCGGCCGTGCAGGAGGGCCGCATCCTCGGGCATGAGGGCGTCGGCACGATCACGGCGGTCGGCAACGCCGTGCAGAGCCTCGCGGTCGGCGATCGCGTCATCATCTCCTGCATCAAGTCCTGCGGGCACTGCGTGAACTGCAAGACCGGGCTGTACTCGCACTGCCTCGGCGACGAGGGAGCGTCCGGCACGGGCTGGGTCTTCGGCCACCTCATCGACGGAACCCAGGCCGAGTACGTGCGGGTGCCGTATGCGGAGAACTCCCTGCACAAGCTCCCGGAGGGAGTGAGCGACGAGCAGGGCGTGATGCTCTCCGACATCCTGCCCACCGGATTCGAGATTGGGGTTCAGTACGGCCGGGTCAAGCCGGGTGACGCGGTCGCCGTGATCGGGGCCGGGCCGGTCGGGCTGGCTGCCATCGCGACGGCCGGGCTGTACGGCGCCGGCACCATCATCGCCGTGGACCTGGACGAGAACCGTCTGGAGCAGGCGCGCCTGTTCGGGGCGACGGATGCCGTCGTCTCGGGCGCCGCCGACTGGAAGGAGCAGGTTCTCGCCCTGACCGACGGCGCCGGAGTCGACGTGGCGATCGAGGCGGTGGGGATCCCGGAGACCTTCTCCATGGCCCTCGACGTCGTGCGTCCCGGGGGCAACGTGGCCAATGTCGGCGTGCACGGGAAGTCCGTCGAGCTGCACCTGGAAAACCTGTGGATCCAGAACATCAACATCAGCATGGGGCTGGTGAACACCAACACCACGCCCATGCTGCTCAAACTGGTGGCCCAGCACAGGATCCCCGCAGAGAAGCTCGGCACGCACCGGTTCAGCTTCGACCAGATCCTGGACGCCTACGACACCTTCTCCCGCGCTGCCGAGACGAAGGCCCTGAAGGTCGTGATCAGCCGGGTGTGACCATCCGAGTGTGATCAGACTCGGTACGCTGGAGCCATGACTTCTGGAACCGGCAACGGCGATAATCGGGACAGCGACGCCCTGGGCTGGGCCGGAGACGACGACCCCACGCTGGCGTCCGGGACCGAGACGGGGCGCCCCGGCGCGGCCGTCGAGAGACCCGCCGAGGCCCCTGCCGAGCAGGCCGGTGAGCCCGACATCTCCGAGGTGCCGGAGGGCTGGACCGTGGCGGGCCCGACCGCGGCCGTGGAAGCCGCCGAGGCAGCCCGCGGGCGGGTGCCGATGAGTTCCCTGACTCTGGTCGCCCTGGGCGTCTTCGGCGGCGTCTACCTGCTCTACACGATCGGCTGGTTCGTCGGCGTCGGCCGGATCCAGAACCCCCTGGTCGACGTGCTGGGCCAGTTCATGTTCTCCCTCGGACTCTGGCTGGCCGTCGCCGCTCCCGCGGTCTGGTTCGCGGTGACGTTCTGGCTGACCCGCACCCATCCGAGAGCGCGGATCGGCTGGCTGCTCCTCGGGGTGGTGCTGCTCGCGCCGCTGCCGTTCATCTTCGGAAACGGGGCGAGCGCATGAGCGACGCGAAACTGACGACATCCGCTGCCGCACCCGCCTCCCGGCGCCATACCCCGCGCTGGCTCCGTTTCGGGATCGCCATCGTGTTCGGCCTCTTCTACGCGTACGACATCTGGGAGGGGATCGGCAACCTGGTCGGCCTGAACCAGACCGCGCAGGGCCTCGACACCCAGTTCAGCGGCTTCGGCCTGTTCGTGCTGCTGACCGGCATTCTGCTGCCCATCCTCGTCTACCTGCTGGCCGCCTGGCTCGGCCGTGCCAGGGGAGCGGGCGCCCAGGCGGCGCTGTTCCTCGCCGGGCTCTGCCTCAACGCGGCCATCGCCGCCGACATCTTCATGTTCGGACTCGGCAGTCTGATCGCCTGACCGGGTCCGGTCAGAGAATGGCCACCACGATCAGGCCCATCAGCACGAGCTGCCCGATCAGGCGCGGCACGAGGGGGATGGCGGCGGGGCCGAAGCGGTCCGGGTAGCGGGCGGCGAAGGCGTTCGCCGGGAAGACGGCGGCCAGAAAGACCACCAGGCTCACCCCGGCTGTAACAATCGTGCTACCGATCAGCAGACCGATGCCGCCGGCGATTTCGCAGAGACCCGTCACGATCACCAGATTCCGAGGGCTCAGCGGCCCGGCGAAACGCAGTCGTGGCGGGATCATCGCGGCCATCGTGCGTGCCACGGGCGGCAGGAAGTGGGTGATCCCGGCCCCGATGAAAACCACGGCCAGAACGATGCGGAGTGCCCACTGGACGTCCGGGAAGGTAACGATGCTCATGCCCCCATTCTGCAGCCGATAGAATATTGCCATATCGGGCGCCCCAGGGTCGCGGCGCATTCAACGCTTTTACGCTGCTATCGGAGGATCCGTTTTCGTGTCAAAACCAGTTGTCTTGATTGCTGAAGAACTATCACCTGCCACCGTCGACGCCCTCGGGCCCGACTTCGAGGTTCGCTCCGTAGACGGCACAGACCGGGTTGCTCTGCTCAATGAGCTGGCCACCGCCCACGCCGTGCTGGTGCGCTCCGCCACGAAGGTGGATGCCGAGGCCATCGCCGCCGCACCGCTGCTCAAGGTCATCGCCCGTGCGGGCGTCGGCCTCGACAACGTCGACATTAAAGCGGCCACGGCCGCGGGCGTCATGGTCGTCAATGCCCCGACCTCCAACATTATTTCCGCAGCAGAACTGACCGTCGGCCACATCATCAGCCTGGCCCGTCACATCCCGGCCGCCCACGGCGCGCTGGCGCAGGGGCAGTGGAAGCGCTCCAAGTACACCGGGGTCGAGCTGTACGAAAAGACCATCGGCATCATCGGCCTCGGCCGGATCGGCGCCCTGATCGCGGCGCGCATGCAGGCCTTCGGCACGAACATCATCGCGTACGACCCCTACATCACCTCCGCCCGGGCCCAGCAGCTCGGCGTGCAGCCGGTCGGCCTGGACGAGCTTCTCGCGCAGTCGGACTTCATCACCATCCACATGCCCAAGACGCCCGAGACCAACGGCATGATCGGCGCCGAGCAGTTCAAGCTGATGAAGCCCACCGCGTTCGTCGTGAACGTGGCCCGCGGCGGCCTCATCAACGAGGACGACCTCTACGACGCCCTCACCGCAGGCACGATCGCCGGCGCGGGCCTCGACGTGTTCGTCAACGAACCGCCGACCGGGTCGAAGCTGCTCGGCCTCGACAACATCATCACCACGCCCCACCTCGGCGCGTCCACGGACGAGGCCCAGGAGAAGGCCGGCGTCTCCGTCGCCAAGTCGGTTCGCCTCGCCCTGTCGGGTGAGCTCGTCCCCGACGCGGTCAACGTCGCCGGCGGCGTCATCGACCCCTACGTGCGCCCCGGCATCCCGCTGGTGGAGAAGCTCGGCCAGGTTTTCTCCGGTCTCGGCGCCCACAGCCCGCTGACCAGCGTCGACGTGGAGGTGCGCGGCGAGCTCGCCGACTACGACGTGAGCGTGCTCCGGCTCGCCGCACTCAAGGGCATCTTCACAAATGTCGTCAGTGAGACCGTGTCCTACGTCAACGCGCCGCTCCTGGCCGAACAGCGCGGCGTCGCCGTGCGCATGATCACCGACAAGGAATCGCCGGAGTACCGCAACGTCATCACGCTGCGCGGCGCCCTCGCGGACGGCTCGCAGGTGTCGGTCTCCGGCACCCTGACCGGCACCAAGCAGATCGAGAAGATCGTCGAGATCAACGGCTACGACGTCGAGGTTCCCTTCGACGAACACCTGATCGTGATGCTCTACACGGACCGTCCGGGCATCGTCGCGGTCTACGGCCGTGAGTTCGGCGAGGCGCAGATCAACATCGCCGGGATGCAGATCGCCCGCCACGTGGCCGGCGGCAAGGCCCTCAGCGTTCTCACGGTGGACTCGCCCGTTCCGGCCACCCTGCTGGCCAAGGTGCGCGACGCGATCGAGGCCGACATCATGGTCGAAATCGCCATCACCGAGTAATCACCCGAGTAGTCACCCGATCGCGGGTCGCTCGGCCATTCGCCCGATCACGGCCAGCAACCGGTCCAGTCTCGCCGCCGATGTCTCATCGGCGGCGAGCCGGCCCGGGGTCGCGAGGGTGGATTCGTAGTACAGCCCGTCACTGATGAGCATGATCGTCTCGGCCACGTCCGGGTCTCCCACCGCCTCCTCGATAGCGCTCAGCCACTGGCGCCGAGTTGAGGCCAGGGTGCGGTTGGCGAGCGGATGCGCCCCCTGCGCCAGGCAGACGGCGGCCCCGATCGCCTGGTCGAGGGGAGTGCCCTCGCTCATCGACGTGCGGATCAGGTAGTCCACCGCGCCCGCCGGCGCCGCCCGGATCCGCTCGACATCGTCGGCCACGAGCGCGTCCAGCCGCGACAGGAGCCCTTCGATCAGGGCGTCCTTCGAGCCGAAGTGGTAGAGCAGGCCGCCCTTGGAGAGGCCGGCGGCCGCGGCGACCGCCTCGAGGGTGCTCGCCCGTTCGCCCTGGTCGATCAGCAGCTGGGCGAAGGCGTCGAGGAGGCGATCGCGCGTGGGGGAGGGGCGCGGCGCGGTCCCGGCCGGGGAAGCGGGGGCAGAGGTCATGGTGCTACTATACCGTCTGGACGGTTTACTTCACCGTCCGGACGGTACAGTCACCGTCCCTGAAGCCGAAAGCAGTCGTCACCGTGTCCAACTCCCTCCGTGAGACCAGCCCCATTGCAGCCGAGAGCCGGGTGATCAGCTCCCGCCGCCGGTGGTGGGCCCTGGTCGTTCTGATGCTGCCCGTGCTCCTGGTATCGATCGACAACACGGTGCTCAACCTCGCCCTGCCGGCCATTTCCGAGGACCTCCGCCCGACCGGAACCCAGTTGCTCTGGGTGATCGACATCTACCCGCTCATGCTCGCCGGGCTCCTCGTGGCCATGGGCAGCCTCGGTGACCGGATTGGCCGGCGCCGGCTGCTCCTGATCGGCTCGGCCGGCTTCGGAGCCGTCTCCGTCGTGGCTGCCTTCGCCCCCAGCATCGAGTGGCTCATCATCGATCGCGCCGTGCTGGGTTTCTTCGGCGCCATGCTGATGCCTCCGACGCTGTCCCTGTTGCGGTCCGTCTTCACCGACCGCAACCAGCGCCGACTGGCCATCGCCATCTGGGCGAGCGGTTTCGCCGCCGGCAGCGCCCTGGGCCCCGTCGTGGGCGGCGTGCTGCTGGAACACTTCAAGTGGGGCTCCGTCTTCCTGCTGGCGGTGCCGCTGCTGGTGCCGCTCCTGGTGCTCGGCCCGCTGCTGGTGCCCGAATCCCGCGACCCGAACCCCGGGCGCATCGACGCCCCGAGCATCGCGCTCTCACTGGCCACCATGCTGCCCGTCGTCTACGGCATCAAGGCCGTTGCCGAAGCCGGCGCCACGCTCCCGGCCCTGGCTCCGATCGTGCTCGGCCTCGCCGCGGGCATCCTCTTCGTCCGCCGCCAGGGCCGGCTCACCCACCCGATGATCGACCTCGCCCTGTTCCGGCAGGGCGCGTTCAGCGGGGCGATCGGCGTCAACCTGCTGAGCGTTGTCGCACTCGTCGGCGGGCTGTTCTTCGTGTCCCAGTACCTGCAGCTCGTCCTGGGCCTCTCACCGCTGGCGGCCGGGCTCGTGCTCGTGCCGGGGCTGGTGGCCATGATCGTGTCCGGCCTGGTCATCGTTCCGATCGCCCGCCGGGTGCGGCCGTCGATCGTGGTGCCGGTGGCACTGCTGATCTCGGCGTGCGGCTATGCGGCCGCCGCGCTCGGCGGGGCGAACCTGGACGCGGCCGGCATCGCGCTGGTTTTCGTCGCACTCGGGATCGGAATCGGCGCCGCCGAGACGGTGTCGAACGAACTGATCGTGGCGAGCGCTCCCGCGGACAAGATGGGAGCGGCATCCGCTGTCGGGGAAACCGCGTACGAGCTCGGTGCGGTGCTCGGCACGACGATCCTCGGCACCATCCTGACGGCGAGTTACCGCAGCGCTGTCGTGCTGCCGGAATCGCTGACAGCGGCGCAGCGCGCGGCCGCATCCGAGACGCTCGGCGGCGCCGTGGCCGTGGCCGCCGGGCTGCCGGCCGGCCGGGCCGACCTGCTGCTGCAGTCCGCCCGCGACGCGTTCGCGGGCGGGATCGGGCCCACGGCCTGGATCGGGGCCGGGCTGGTGCTGGCGGCGGCGTTGGTGGCGCTGATCACCCTGCGCAAAGCCACCTGAGCCGCCGCCAGCGTGCCGTACTGCTAAAGACCGTTCGTCTGGATGTCGTCGACGGAGCTCTTCTGTGAGGTGACCTGCTCGCCGCTCGCCGGGTCGATGGCGCTGCGGGTGGTGGTCAGGGTGCTGCGCTTGCGGGTGAGCAGGACGATGCCGAGGATGGTGATGACGGCGCCGGCAGCCATCAGGATGTAGCCGACCAGCTCGATGTCCATCCACTCCACGGAGACGTTCAAGGCGAACACCATGACGGCGCCGACGACGAGGAGGAAGATTCCGAATCCGATACTCATGCTGACTGCTTTCTGTTGGTTGTCAGGAATTGTCCAGCTTAGACACTTCATGTGTCGCAGTAGGGTTTATCTACAGCCAACGTCCAGACATACGGAGTCGAATGTCCCCTCAGATCAAGCTCGCTGTCATTCCCGGAGACGGGATCGGCCCCGAGGTCGTCGCCGAAGCGGTCAAGGTCCTGGGTGCCGCCACGGCATCAGAGGACGTGTCTTTCGACCTGACCTGGTTCTCCCTCGGCGCGACCCGGTTCCTCGAAACCGGTGACGTGCTCACCGACGAGGACCTCGGCTCGATCGCCGGCCACGACGCCATCCTGCTCGGCGCCGTCGGCGGGACCCCCGGGGACCCCCGTCTCAAAGACGCCAACATCGAACGCGGACTGCTCCTGAAGCTGCGCTTCTCGCTCGACCACTACGTCAACCTGCGCCCGAGCGTGCTGTTCCCGGGTGTGCAGAGCCCGTTGGCCGCCCCCGGCAACGTCGATTTCGTCGTCGTGCGCGAGGGCACCGAGGGCCCGTACGTCGGCAACGGCGGCGCCATCCGCCAGGGCACGGCACACGAGGTCGCCAACGAGGTCTCCGTGAACACGGCCTTCGGCGTCGAGCGGGTCGTGCGCCACGCCTTCGCCGTCGCCCAGGCCCGGCCGGGCAAACACCTCACCCTCGTGCACAAGACCAATGTGCTCGTCTTCGCCGGTAGCCTCTGGCAGCGGGTCGTCGCATCCGTCGCCGCCGAGTTCCCCGAGGTGGCCGTCGACTACCTGCACGTGGATGCCGCGACGATTTTCCTCGTCACGAATCCGAGTAGGTTTGATGTCATCGTCACGGACAACCTCTTCGGCGACATCCTGACCGATCTGGCGGCCGCAATCAGCGGCGGCATCGGTCTCGCGGCCTCCGGGAACATCAATCCCGAGGGCCGGTTCCCCAGCATGTTCGAGCCCGTGCACGGTTCGGCCCCGGACATCGCGGGCAAGCAGCTGGCAGACCCCACCGCGGCCATCCTCTCGGTCGCTCTCCTCCTGGACCACCTGGGCCTCGCGGATGCGTCGACGCGGGTTTCCGCGGCCGTCACCGCGGATATCGCCGCCCGCGATCGGACGCCCCGGAGCACCTCCGAGGTGGGCGATGCCATCGTGACCCGACTGACAGACAAGGGACTCCAATGAGCCAGGCAGCACCCAGCGAGACCACACCGACCGATACCACGTCCACCGAGACCACGACCTTCCCGCTGAGCTTCGCCGTCACGCCCTCCGAGGCGGCCCGGTCGCAGGTCGAGCGCGAGGACATCCTCGCCGACCCCGGATTCGGCAAGAAGTTCACCGATCACATGGTCGCGATCGACTGGACCATCGACGACGGCTGGCACAACGCCCGCGTCATGCCCTACGGCCCGCTTCAGCTGGACCCGGCGTCCTCCGTGCTGCACTACGGGCAGGAGATCTTCGAGGGCCTGAAGGCCTACCGTCACGCCGACGGTTCGATCTGGACCTTCCGCCCCGAGAAGAACGCGGAGCGGCTGCAGCGCTCGGCCCGCCGCCTGGCACTGCCCGAGCTGCCGGTGGCCGACTTCATCGAATCGATCAAACAGATGGTCGCCATCGACGGCGACTGGGTGCCCTCGGCTCCGGAGACCAGCCTGTACCTGCGCCCCTTCATGATCGCCAACGAGAGCTTCCTCGGCGTGCGGGCCGCCCACCAGGTGGGCTACTACGTGATCGCGAGCCCGGCCGGCGCCTACTTCGCCGACGGCGTGGCCCCGATCAAGATCTGGCTCTCGACCGAGTACTCCCGAGCCGGCCGCGGCGGCACCGGTGCGGCCAAGTGCGGCGGCAACTACGCCGCCAGCCTGCTGCCCCAGATGCAGGCCTACGACAACGGATGCGCGCAGGTGCTCTTCCTCGACGGCGAGACCAGCAGCCGCATCGACGAGCTCGGCGGCATGAACGTGTTCTTCGTCTACGGCGCCGACACGATCGTCACGCCGCGCCTGACCGGGTCCATCCTCGAGGGCGTCACCCGCGACAGCATCATCCAGCTGGCCCGGGACAGGGGACTGACCGTGGAGGAGCGAGACGTGACCCTCGGCGAATGGCAGGAGGGGGTGGCATCCGGTGCCATCACCGAGGTGTTCGCCTGCGGGACCGCCGCCGTCGTCACGCCCATCTCCCAGCTCAAGGGTCCGAACCTCGAAATCGGCGACCCGGATGCGCCGGCCGGCCGGATCACGATGGCGCTCCGCCAGGAACTGACCGACATCCAGTACGGCCGCCTGCCCGACCGCCATGGCTGGCTCACCCGCCTCGACGCCCCGGCCGGAACCGCATGAAGATCGCGCGGTTCAACAATGACGGGCTGATCTCGTTCGGGATCATCGACGACGACGAGCTGGTGGTGCTCAAGGGCGACCCGATGTTCGCGGGCTACGACCCCACCGGCCAGCGCGTCCCCGTGCGCGACGTGAAGCTGCTCGCCCCGGTGATCCCGCGGTCGAAGATCGTCGGGATGGCCTGGTCCTACTTCGCCGACGAAGACGAGCAGTCCGTCGCCATGGACTCCGAGCCGCGGTTCTTCCTCAAGCCGAACACCGCCGTCGTGGGCCCGGGCGACCCGATCGTGCTGCCGGCCGCGTCGCGGGACGTGCGGGTGGAGGGCGAACTCGCCATCGTGATCGGCAAGATCACGAAGAACGTGTCCGTGCTGGACGCCGAGGACTCCATCTTCGGCTACACGATCGCGAACGACGTCACCGCTGTTGACCTGCGCGAGCGGGACGGGCACCTGACCCGGGCGAAGAGCTTCGACTCGTTCTGCCCGCTCGGCCCGGTCATCGACACCGAGTTCGACTGGACCGGCCTCTCGATCGAATCCCGCATCAACGGTGAGACCTTCCAGGAGGGCACCGCGGCGCTGCTCAAACACACCGTGGCGGAGATGATCTCCTTCGTCTCCGGCGTGTTTACCCTGCTGCCGGGCGATGTCATCCTGACCGGGGCCCCCGGCCGGGCCCGCGCCGTCGCCGACGGCGACACCGTGCAGGTCGAGATCGCGGGCATCGGCGTGTTGTCGAACCCGGTGCGCCGGGCCTGAGCCCGGCCGCGCGACTGTCAGCCTGCTGCGGGCGCGTCCTGCGGAAACCAGGCCCGAATCTGGTCCAGCGCCGTGTCGAGCAGGGCGACCGACTCGGCCGCGTTGACCCGGGCGAGGAGCATGGCGCTCATCCCCAGTGAGGCCAGGGTCCTCGCACGCTCAGGGGCGCAGTCAGGCCCGGATTCTCCCGGCGCCGACCCGGCCGCCCGGAGGGCGTCCTGAAGGGCGCGGGTCAGCTCCGACCGGTAGTCGTCGACGACCTGGCGGGCCGGGTCGTCGTGGGCGGCGAGGCCCGCGGCGCAGTTCACGAGCAGGCAGCCGCGGCGGGGGGAATCCTCCGGCAGGGCGCACACCGCCGAGCGGAGTTCCGCGAAGTAGGCGATCAGTGACGCGCGGCCGGCCGAGGGGCCGACCCCGGCCCCGGCCCCGGCCCCGGTCAGGATGCGCAGGCGCGGCCGGATCACGGTGTCCTGGTAGTCCTCGACGGCGGCGTCGAAGAGGCCGCGCTTGCTGCCGAACGCGTGGTAGATGCTGGATCGCTTGAGTCCGGTGGCGGCTTCCAGATCGGCGAGGGAGGCCGCGTCGAAGCCCTTGTCCCAGAACAGGTCCCGGGCCGCCTGCACGACGGTGATGCGCTCGAAGCTCTGCATCCGTCCCATCGCGTTTCCTCCAAATTTCCTGTAAGTGGTTTTGTGTATCGCTCAGTACACAATATATTAGACCATCCGTTACAAAATAGCAGAGGAGCCCCCGATGGCCTCGTCCACCACCAGCACCCAGATCCAGCTCGCCGCGCGCCCCACCGGCTGGCCGACGGATGCCGACTTCAGCACCATCCGGATCGACCTGCCCGAGTTGGCCGCCGGCCAGGTGCGCGTCGCCAACGAATTCGTGTCGGTCGACCCCTACATGCGCGGTCGGATGAACGACGCCAAGTCCTACTCCGCGCCCTACGCGCTGGGGGACACCATGACCGGCGGGGCCGTCGGCCGCGTGGTCGCCTCGGCCTCCGACTCGGTTGCCGTCGGCGACGTGGTCGTGCACCAGTTCGGCTGGCGCGACCTGGTGCAGGAGGATGCCGCCGGATTCCGGGTCGTCCCCGAGCTCCCGGGCGTGCCGCTCTCCGCCTACCTCGGCGTGCTCGGCATGACCGCCCTCACCGCCTACGTCGGCCTGCTCGAGGTGGCCGGACTCAAGGAAGGCGACACCGTCTTCGTCTCCGGCGCCGCCGGCGCCGTCGGCAGCATGGTCGGCCAGATCGCCAGGCTCAAGGGCGCCAAGCGCGTGATCGGCTCGGCCGGTTCGGCCGAGAAGGTCGCCCTGCTGACCGAGAAGTACGGCTTCGACGCCGCCTTCAACTACAAGGACGGCAACATCGCCGAGCAGCTCGCCGCCGCCGCTCCGGACGGCATCGACGTCTACTTCGACAACGTCGGCGGGGAGCACCTCGAGGCGGCCCTGGCCACCTTCAACGATGGCGGCCGTGCTGCCCTCTGCGGCGCGATCTCCGTGTACAACAACACCGAGGCATCTGTCGGCCCCCGTAACCTGGCGAACATGATCGGTCGAGGCCTGACCCTCAAGGGCTTCATCGTGGGCAACTACGTGCAGCACTTCGCCGCGTTCTCCACCGACATGGCCGGCTGGCTCGCCTCGGGCGAGGTCGTCTTCGACGAGACGGTCGTCGACGGGATCGACAACGCGGTCGAGGCGTTCCTCGGTCTCATGCGCGGTGAGAACACCGGCAAGATGGTCGTCCGCACGAACGTCTGATCGACCCGACAGCATCCTTTTCATACGATCACAATCTCTGGAGAAACCATGAATTCAGTACTTTTCGTCGTCAGTGCCGCTGACCACTGGACCCTCAACGACGGCAGCCTGCACCCGACCGGTTACTGGGCCGAGGAGCTCGCCGAACCGCACCGCCTGTTCACCGAGGCCGGCTGGCAGATCACCATCGCTACGCCGGGCGGCGTCGCCCCCACCATCGACGCGGGCAGCCTGACGCCTGCGGCCGCCGGTGGCGAAGACCGCGCCGAGGCCATCGTCGCGTACCTCGACACGATCGGCACCGAACTCGACGAACCGCGCTCGATCGATAGCGTCACGGTCGCCGACTACGACGTCGTCTTCTACCCGGGCGGTCACGGCCCGATGGAAGACCTCGCCGTCGACGCCGTCTCCGGCGCCATCATGACCGAGGCCCTCGACTCCGGTCGCATCCTCGGCGTGCTCTGCCACGCACCGGCCGCGATGCTCGCCGCCAAGCGCGCCGACGGTAGCTGGCCGTTCACCGGCTACCGGATGACCGGCTTCACCGACGAGGAGGAGACCCTCGGCGGCCTCGCCCCGAAGGCGAAGTGGCTCGTGCAGAGCCGCCTGGTCGAACTGGGCGCCGACTTCGTCGCCGGCGAGGCGTGGGGCGAGCACATGGAGATCGACCGCAACCTTTACACCGGCCAGAACCCGGCCTCCTCGGCCGCCCTCGCTACCGCGATCATCGCGGCCGTAACCGAAAAGACCGCCTGACCACCCCGCCGAGCCGTGAGTTCCGACCCTCTTTTTCGCTTTTTGAGGGGAGTTGCTCACCGCTCGGCGGACCGCGCCCGGGCTTGACGGTGGGTTGCGGGTCCGGACCGGCGGGCGGCGGGCGGCGGGCGGCGGATTGTCAGGGGCGGAGGGCGCGGAGGGCGTCGGCGACGTCGTCCTCGTCGTTCCAGAGGTGGAAGGCCACCCGCGCCCGACCGGCCCGGCCCGAAGCGGTGAGCCCCGCCTGGGTGAGCCGGTCCAGGTCGGTGCCGTCGGCATCCGGCCAGGTCACGATCGCCTGGCCGGCCGGCGCCAGGCCGAGCCCGGTGCAGAGGGTGTCGCCCAGCGCCACGGCGTGATCGCGCACCTCGGCCAGGTCGAGCCGGCCGAACAGGTCCAGCGCGGGCTCGGCGCCCACCCAGGCGTTCCAGGCGGGGGAGACGTCGAACCGGCGCGCGTCGGTCGCGAGGTCCATGGCCGGTCCGTAGCAGGAGGCCCATGGGTCCCGGCCGGCGTACCAGCCGGCCTGCACGGGGAACAGCCGGGCGGCCAGGCGCTCGGTCACGGTCAGGAAGGCCACGCCCCGGGGAGCGCAGAGCCACTTGTAGCTGTGGCAGATGGTGGCGTCGAAGACGGATGCGTCCACCGGCATCCACCCGGCGGCCTGCGTCGTGTCGCAGAGGGTGAGGCTCCCGTGCCGTGCGGCCGCGGCCCTGATCGCCACGGTGTCGGCGACCGCGCCGGTGGCCGACTGCACCAGCGACCAGGCCACGAGCCAGGTGTCGGCGGTGATTCCGGCGGCCAGCTCAGCCAGCGGCAGATGCCGCACGGTGACCCCGCGGTGGGCCTGGCCGAGGAAGGGAAACACCATCGAGCTGAAGTCGCCGTCAACGCAGAGCACCTCCGCGCCGTCGGGCACGCTCGCGGCGAGCAGGCCGGCCAGCACGGATGCCTGCGACCCGATCGCGACCCGGCTCACCGGAACGTGCACGAGCCCCGCGTACGCGTGCCGAACCCGCTCGACGGCGGCGGCATAGCCCGTCGCCGAGGCCTGTCCGAGCGCCCACGCCTCGGCGTCCGCGCGAAGGGCCGCCTCCGTCTCCCTGGTCGGCAGCCCCAGCGTGCAGGCGGCCAGGTAGCCGCGGCCGCCGCGGAACCGGGCGCGCGCCTCCCGCACCCCGATGTGGGGCGGCAGCTCCGGCAGCTCCGGCAGTTCCGAGCGCGCGTCGGTCGAACGCGCGGCGGGGGAGTCGATCGGATTCATTCCTCCAGCATGCGGCGGGGGCATGCATTCGACAACAGCCACTAAATGATGTGAAACATAGCCGCAGGTTATGATTCGGGAATGACTCCCGTCGCCCCGCCCGTTCTCGATGCGCAGAGCCTGCGCGTCGTGGGCGCCATCGCCGCCCACGGGTCGATCACCGCGGCGGCCGCCGCGCTGGGCTACAGCCAGCCGGCCGTGAGCCAGCACCTCAAACGGCTGGAACAGCGCATCGGCATGGCCGTGATCGAGCGCGTCGGCCGCGGCGTGCGGCTCACCGAGGCCGGCCGGCTTCTCGCCCGGCACGCCGTGACGGTGACCGTCGCCCTGGAGGCCGCGTCCGGAGAGCTGGCCGAGCTGCAGGGGCTGCGGGCCGGCCAGGTGAGGCTGGCGGCCTTCCCCTCCGCCTCGGCCACGATCGTGCCCCGGTTGATCGCGGATCTGCGGAGCCGGCATCCGGGTATCACCGTCACCTACGTCGAGGCCGAGCCGCCGGAGGCCGTGGCTCTCGTGCGCGAAGACGACGCCGACCTGGCGATCACCTTCAGCTACCCCGGCGACCGGGTCGACCCGCACCGGGCCAGCGCGCACGGCCTGGTCGTGACCACGCTCCGCCGGGACGAGATGCTGCTCGTGTTGCCGGCCGGCCACGCGCACGCCGGCGACGACGCGGTCGACCTCGCCGACCTGGCCGGGGAGAACTGGATCGGCGGATGCCCGCGGTGCCGCGGTCACCTGCTGGAGCTCTGCGAGCACAGCGGTTTCACGCCCCGCATCTCCTACGAGACTGACAACACGGCTGCGGTGCTCGGCCTCGTAGCGGCGGGAATCGGCGTCGCGATGCTGCCCGCGCTGGCCGTCGGTGCCGGGCTCGCCCCCGCATCCGTCGCGGCGCACCCGTCGGTGAGCATCCGCCCGACCCTGGCCCGGGACCACCGCACCCTGCACGCGGTCACGGTCGCCGGTGCCGCCGGAGTGCCCGCCATCGCCGCGACCCTGCGGCGTCTGGCCGCGCTCACCGCGCTCACCGCGCTCACCGCGCTCACCGCGCTCACCGCGGCCGCCCCGGCCGGGGCCGTCGCCAACTAGACTCGATGTCGATGTCTGAGACAATAGCGCACCCGTTTTCCACCGCCACCGGCACCGACGTCCGCGTTCGGTTCTGCCCCTCGCCGACCGGAACGCCGCACGTCGGCCTCATCCGCACGGCCCTGTTCAACTGGGCTTACGCCCGGCACACAGGTGGCACGTTTATCTTCCGGATCGAGGACACCGACCCGGCCCGTGACACCGAGGAGAGCTTCGTGCAGCTCCTCGACGCGCTGCGCTGGCTGCGCCTGGACTGGGACGAGGGCGTCGAGGTCGGCGGGCCGCACGGCCCCTACCGCCAGTCCGAGCGCTACGACATCTACGCCGACGTCATTGAGAAGCTCAAGGCATCCGGCCACATCTACGAGAGCTTCGCCACCGGTGAGGAGATCGAGGTGCGCAATGTCGCACGCGGACGCGATCCCAAGGCCGGCTACGACAACTTCGAACGCGATCTGAGTGACGAGCAGAAGGCAGCCTTCCGCGCCGAGGGCCGTTCGCCGGCGTTGCGACTGAAGGTGCCGGACACGGACATCTCCTTCGACGACCTGGTTCGCGGCGAGATCACCTTCCCGGCCGGCTCGTTCAGCGACTTCGTCGTGGTGCGGCCCAACGGGCATCCGTTATACCCGTTCGTGAACCCGGTCGACGACGCCATGATGGGCGTCACCCACGTGCTGCGCGGCGAAGACCTGCTCTCCTCCACGCCGCGCCAGATCGCGCTGTACCACGCGCTGATCGACATCGGGCTGGCTACGTTCGTGCCGCGCTTCGGGCACATGCCCTACGTGATGGGGGAGGGCAACAAGAAGCTCTCCAAGCGCGACCCCGAGTCCAACCTGTTCCACCACCGCGCTCGCGGCTTCGTGCCGGAGGGCCTGGTCAACTACCTGTCGCTGCTCGGCTGGTCGCTCGCGAGCGACCGCGACGTGTTCACGATCGATGAGATGATCGCCGCGTTCGACGTTGTCGACGTATTGCCGAACCCGGCCCGCTTCGACCTCAAAAAGGCCGAGTCGCTCAACGGCGACCACATCCGCCTGCTCGACCCCGCGGACTTCGCCGCTCGGGTCATCCCGTACCTGGTGGCCGCCGGCGACGTGACGGAACCGCTGAGCGAGGTGCAGCAGGCCATCCTCGAGGCCGCGGCCCCGCTCGTTCAGGAGCGCATCGCCCTGCTCGGTGAGGCGCCCGGCATGCTCGGCTTCCTGTTCATCGGCGGCGACTCGCTGGCCTACCAGCCGGATGCGCTCGCCTCGCTCCCGAAGAATTCCCAGGAGATCCTCGCCGCCTCCACCGCGGCGCTGCTGGACATTCCCGAAGCGGAATGGACGCACGACCGCGTGCACACCACGCTCACCGAGACGCTGATCGACGGCCTCGCACTCAAGCCCCGAGTGGCCTTCGGCCCGTTGCGGGTCGCCGTCTCAGGCCGCCGCATCTCGCCGCCGCTGTTCGAGTCGATGGAGATCCTCGGCAAGGCGGAGTCCGTGCTGCGGCTCACCCGCCTGGCGGCGCACACCCTCGAGTAACCGAGGCTCCGGGCGGAGGTGGGCCCTGGCTCGCCACCGCCCGGCTCCGCCCGGCTCCGCCCGGCTCCGCCCGGCTCCGCCCGGCTCCGCCCGGCTCCGCCCGGCTCCGCCCGGCTCCGCCCGGCTCC